>NZ_JAQFJE010000005.1:0-171079 GCF_030439945.1 Streptococcus sp. SI1 | reverse complement strand
TAACCCGAAGGTCGTAGGTTCAAATCCTGCTCCCGCAATAGGTTGGCTCGGTAGCTCAGTTGGTAGAGCAATGGATTGAAGCTCCATGTGTCGGCGGTTCGATTCCGTCTCGCGCCATTTGTTTGATATTAGGAAGGGTAGCGAAGAGGCTAAACGCGGCGGACTGTAAATCCGCTCCTTCGGGTTCGGGGGTTCGAATCCCTCCCCTTCCATCTTGTACGGGCATAGTTTAAAGGTAGAACTAAGGTCTCCAAAACCTTCAGTGTGGGTTCAATTCCTACTGCCCGTGTATAGAATTATGGCGGGTGTGGTGAAGTGGTTAACACACCAGATTGTGGCTCTGGCATGCGTGGGTTCGATCCCCATCACTCGCCTATTTTAATTTTATAGTATTGGGGTATAGCCAAGCGGTAAGGCAAGGGACTTTGACTCCCTCATGCGTTGGTTCGAATCCAGCTACCCCAGTTTAACTTGCCGGCGTGGCGGAATTGGCAGACGCGCTGGACTCAAAATCCAGTGTCCGCAAGGACGTGCCGGTTCGACCCCGGCCGCCGGTATAAAACTAGCTCAGTAGAAAGCTTATTCTACTGGGCTTTTTTTGATGTTTTTGTTTATCGTATCCCAAATTGTACACCAATTATAATCTATCCATGATAGATTATACGTCTTTGAACTCTTTATCAATTCTTTGTGTCATAGTATGACCATACACCTTTATCAACATTTGGATATCTTTATGACCTAGTATTTTTGCAACTACTCCCATATCAACATTGTTGTGTAATAAATATGAGCCGTAGGTATGGCGTAAACCTTTTGTAGTTATTATTGGTTGAATATTTAGTTCTTTTAAAATATTATTTTTAAGGGCTTTATTTGCTGTCGCAACAGATGGTATATCATGCTCTAATCCATAATGGAAAAAGAGAAATTTCTCGTTATTTGTCCGCACTAAAATAGCATTGATACGAGCTTGCTCTTTTTTTAGTTTTGTCAGAATCTTAATGGTTTTGTTATCTATTGGTATTGCTCGTATTGAGGTATCATTTTTAGGTTTTGTCTACTTCCATGTTGTAGTGTTATACCTTCTATGTGTATATAAATAATGGTGTTCTACTTTTCTTTCTTTGCTATATTAGTTTTATAATACTGGTTTAAATGTACTTCTATTTGATTTAATGTTAGAATAAAAATAAAATTTAATAATAATTATTAAGTAAGGGGAATTTTTTTTGGTTAACAATATATGTCCTGTAAAACTTACATTATCGCTAATATCCAATAAATGGAAAGTTCTTATAATTCATGAGTTGCTTAGTGGGAAGAAACGTTATGGTCAATTAGAACGGTCTCTTAATCCTATAACGAAAAAAGTATTAAGTGAAAATTTACACGAATTAGAAGAAAGTTCTTTAATTGGTAGAAAAGTTTATTGTGGAAAGCCCATTAAAGTAGAATATTATCTAACCGACTTAGGTCTTAGTTTAAAGCCAATTTTATATGCTTTAAGAGATTGGGGGGACACATATAAAAAGTAAATAATAAATAAAAAGAGAGAGTTATTAAGTTAGTTGTAGATTAATTAGATAATGTATATTCTTTTGCTCCATGTTCAAAATCAAAAGTTTTTACTGTCTCAATATCTACATAAAAAATTTCAAATATTGGGTTTTCTGGGAATTTGTATAGCTCTTTTATAGCTGGGTATTCTTCCATTGCTCGAGTTTTTAACGATAAATCATCAACAAAGTTAATTTTTCCGTTAATTGACAACACATTCATATAATCTGGTGTGTGTGAACAAAATGATATATAGGGATTCTCTATTAATTGCCTATAAGTGGGTTTATCATTAGTTGTTCCAAAATATACCTTATCATCAACAGAAAAGAGATATTGAAAAATTCTTGTTTGAGGTTTCCCGTTAGCTGTTGTTGCGAATACACCATAAAGGTTCTTTTTTAAAATTGAATGGAAATCAATCATATAGTTTGTACCTCCTTTTAGACTCTCTCTTTATATATTAATTGTATAATTCCTTAAATACTTTGTAAAGTAGGCACTTTTTAGGAAGTTGGTATTAAATAAGTAACCTTGACATCAAGAGATTTTTGGATCATAAAAATGAGGCGTTTAGATTAAGTGTAAAGCAATCGTACTTTCTGTTGCATTTTGTTATAAATTAGTGGCTAAGTTTATATTGTTATTATTTTTGGTCACCTATTTGGCCAACTTTATATTTAAGTTTGTAGTAAGGGGAATTCGTCGCAGAGGTGATGGGGATTGAATGTGGAAGAAAATACCCATAAGAACTGCGATGAAAAGCATCCAAACCATCATTAGAAAACCGCTATATGGAACAGCTTCATTTCGGCACAAACTTACTGGGAATTGAAGATTCTAGTATCATTTTTATAAATGTCGAACAGGCTAAGACTCATCAGATAATTCTAAGAAAGGCAGATTCCTTGTCTATTGCTCTGTAAAAATGGCTGAAGAGGATTTCCGAAAGCCTTCTAAAATCCCTTAATCTGGTAACAGTTGCCTATAAGATTTTGATCTTGATCTGCTTAAAAAGCAACGCTTCACATCTCAAGCCTGCGAGGAATGGCTATTGTGGAGACCTTTTTAGTAAAAAAGAAGCACTAAATTCTGTACAGTATTCACCAGAAAATGGTTCAAAAACAAATCACCAAGGTTTCTATGAAGACCACTGCCGTTCAGTCGGTGGTCTCTCCTTCATTTGTCATTCAAAATAGATTTTTCCTATTTGCTCCCAATTATGAGTTGGGACGAGGCTGCTTTTAAAAAGGCAAAGATGAGTTCTGCTGCGCCAGATTTTGACTCTAAAAAAGTCTTAGTTGTCGTCGAATGGAGAACTCAAATTATCATCTGAATCGTTCCCTACACTATCTTCGAAAGGTCAAGCACCAAGTTAAGGGTGCTACCATGGACGTGTTCAGTCCCATTTTGCAGATTGCCTTTATGACTTTCATCAAAGATAAGAAGAAAATTATCAATGTACTGGAGTTTCTTTATTCCAATGCAAAATTAGCAGTTGCCAACAACCTTCTAAAAGGAAGTAAGCGCCATACTTTTAGCTTTCAAAAATTTGAAAGCTATAAAATATGTATTTTCAGTGTTTTGAATATCAAAAAGGAGAAGACCAAAACAGTCCTCTCCACAGATTAAATCTAGCCACCCTACTACAGTTGACGAGATTGTGACAGAAAAATGTGGTGATACTAGAGAATTTTTGATTCTAATATCAACTATAAATGTGATTTGTTAGTTTTTCTTTTTATCTAATTTTTTACCCAAATCGATGATATATTGTTTCATGTCATCTTTTACTTGGGGATGTTTGAGGGCGTAATCAATAGATGTTTTCATAAAGCCAAATTTGTCACCAACGTCATAACGATCACCTGTGAATTCACGGGCAAATACTCTTTGTGTTTTATTGAGAGTATCAATGGCATCTGTCAGTTGGATTTCATTTCCAGCACCTGGAGCTTGTGTTTCCAAAATGGAAAAGATTTCTGGTGTCAAAAGGTAGCGACCAATAATCGCAAGGTCACTTGGTGCGTCTTCTGGTTTTGGTTTTTCAACAAAGGTCTCCACGCTGTAGAGTCCATTTACTCCTTCACCTTGCGGGTCAATAACACCATAAGACGAAACGTCATCGTGTGGTACTTTCATGACAGCAATGGTTGACGCATGTGTTTCTTCGTAATCATTCATTAACTGTTTGGTTAGCGGAACTGCTTTGTCGTTTGTAATGTCCATCAGATCATCACCTAACATAACGACAAAGGGTTCATTTCCAACGAAAGCTTTGGCTTGTAAAACGGCATCTCCAAGACCGCGTGGATGGCTTTGGCGAATGAAATGAAGGCCGATACCAGTTGTTTCATCTACGAGTTTTAAAAGGTCAGATTTCCCTTTTTCTTTGAGGTTATACTCCAATTCAAAGTTTGAATCAAAGTGGTCTTCAATAGATCGTTTAGATTTTCCGGTTACAACCAAGATGTCTTTGATACCAGATTTTAATGCTTCTTCGACAATAAATTGAATAGTTGGTTTGTCAACAATAGGTAGCATTTCTTTGGCGAGCGCTTTTGTGGCTGGCAAGAAACGAGTTCCAAGTCCAGCAGCAGGAATAACAGCTTTTCTTACTTGAGTCATATGACACTCCTTTTTTAGTAGCTAATTACGACCATTCGTTTTCAGCTTTAAATTCATTATTCATTATATCATAAATGGCGTCTTTTATGTTAAGGCTTTCATAAATTACGTGATAGATTGCTTGAGTAATTGGCATATAGACACCCAGTTCTTGTGCGAGTTCGTAAGCAGCTTTGGTGGTGGAAATTCCTTCGATAACCATGCCCATGTTGGCTTCAATATCTTCTAACTTTTCGCCACGACCAAGAGCATCACCAGCGCGCCAATTACGTGAGTGAACGGAGGTTCCTGTGACAATTAAATCTCCTACTCCAGATAAACCACTATATGTTAAGGGACTAGCACCGAGTTTGACGCCAAGACGAGTAATTTCCGCTAAGCCGCGTGTGATAATGGCAGCTTTGGCATTGTCACCGTAACCGAGACCATGAAGAGCACCTGCTCCGACAGCAATGATATTTTTTAGTGCACCGGCTGTTTCTACGCCAATGACATCTGTATTAGTGTAGAGGCGGAAGTAGTGATTGCTGAAAAGTTCTTGAACATATTTTGCTGCTTCTAAGTCTTTTGAGGCTGCTGTGATAAGAGTAATATCACGAACGATAGTTTCTTCAGCATGACTTGGTCCAGATACAACAATCACTTCGCTTCGTAAATTTGGAGACAATTCTTCTTCTAAAATCATGGAAAGTCGTTTATGAGTATCGGGTTCGAGTCCTTTTGAAGCGTGCATCACCTTAACTGGGTGATCAAGTACTTGAGCGACTTGTTTGGCTACAAGACGTGTAACTTTTGTTGGAACAACGAAAAGAATGGCATCAACACCGTCAAGAGTTTCTTTTAAGTCATAATAGGCAGTAATCTTTTCATCGAGAACGATATCCTTGAAATAGCGTTTATTGGTATGGTGTTCGTTGATTTCAGTGATTTGCTCGGCAATATTACCCCAAATACGAACTTCATGTCCATTATCATTTAATACTTGTGCCAAAGCAGTGCCCCATGAACCAGGGCCTAAAACAGCAACTGTTTGTTTTTCCATGTTCTTCTCCTTGTAGAGTTTTCTAGTTTTATTTTACCATAGAAAGCGATAAATTTCTTGTCTAATGTTGGGGGTGGATTGCTCGACAGATGAATGTTGGTAAGTCTTTCTATCTGGAATGCTTATTTAGAGATGTGTTAGAAGTAGTTTCTCTTGAAGAAGATGCGAGAAGAGAGAATAACTGTTAAGGAAAAAATCGTACAAGCGGGCCACTTGTTGTAGCAACCATTACTCTTTGCCTTACCGGTAAGATGGGAAAAATTCATTCTTCTGTTTCTTGTAAACACAATAAGAGTATTAAAGTTACTGTAGAACTGCCTATGATGTTTCCTCTTGTGATAACCATTTGATGAAAGATTATGTTGAGAGTATTGATGAGTTGATTTTGTGTGGGAGACAACATAGGCATCTTTGGTTTTACGAGGAATGAAAAAGAGATGATTAGTGAGACCTACAATATGACGCGAGACGAATTAGGACGGGATATAATGGCAAAAATGTTTCACTAAGAAAAATCAATGATAATAATTTATCAGGGGTTGCAGTTATTCAATGTTTCATTTTGGGCTCTCACTCAGCACATTGATAGCTATTACCTGTTAGGGTTTCTTGAGTTATTCAAACTGAGAAAGGGAATATTGTTAATCGTACTAGCCGGCTTGACCTTAGCTACCGAAGTATCAAAATGTCCTTTAAATCTTTGGCCAACAGCTTCTAATTTTAGAGTCTAAACAATGGTAGCAGATGATAGTCGTATCATT
This sequence comes from Streptococcus sp. SI1, assembly GCF_030439945.1. Lineage (NCBI taxonomy): Bacteria > Bacillati > Bacillota > Bacilli > Lactobacillales > Streptococcaceae > Streptococcus > Streptococcus sp. SI1. The sequence goes on along the minus strand of NZ_JAQFJE010000005.1, from coordinate 165,088 downwards.
GGAATTCGAGGCTACCCAGCATTTTAGTCAATAAAGAAAACAGCCAGCTAGAACTTTTTCGGTACCTTTCTGTATGCATTATAAATTTAAAATGAATCTTAAGCTTCATTTAAGAAAATCATTCTATAATAAAACTATCAAATGAAGACCTCCTAACTTTATTTGATGAAATCCTAAACTTTTTCATAATAATCTCCCTATAAAGATCACCAAAAGGTGGTCTTTTTGTTTTATATTTTTGTCGTTGGTTTTGGATGATTTATGTTATAATGTACTACATAACTATTATTATGAAAAACAAAGGAACCAACAAATGATTAAGATGGATTTAGTGTCCTCAGATGACCAAGCTAGTTCCATGAACACGGTTTCCGCCAATCGCATTGCAGGATATCAGAGTGCGCTTAGCGCTCTAGAATCGTTTAGTAATGCTTCAGAACTGACAGGTGCAGCATATGATAGTGCAAAGCACTATGGAGCCAGAGTCTTGACTCCTTTGATACAAGGAGCAATCCTCTTATCTGAGGGAGTCAGTCAAGACACTATGGCGCTTCCGAACAAGTATCGGGCAGAGGTTGGCGAGGAAAGCCTGGATTCGGATGTTCTAGAATCCCAGATTCAAGCTTATGAAAGCAGCCTAAGCAGTTTGCGAGGAATTTACCGGTATTTGGAGCGCGATTGCAGCACCAAACCGTCTACGCTTCGGAGTATGTCTAGTCGCATGGCAAGTTTAAGCAACCAGAAGACTGAAGCTATGGAAAAATTAAGGAAGCTCAATGCCTTTGCGATGAGTTCCCCTACGGTCTTTAGCAATTTACCCGAGGTGAGCGCAGCGATGGATGTTGGAATCGGGCAAGTCCAAACAGCCTTTGCGAATTTCAATGGGAGTTTCCAAGTTCCATCGGCTGATCAGCTAGGTTGGGCGAAGACAATAGGAGTTGAATGGAAGAAGAAGGAGGAGCTTGACCGAGCTTATCAGAGAGTTTTGGATAAACTGAAGAACGGAGAGAAGCTCACAGATAAGGACATCAAGGCGATTGAGGCTTATCAGAAACGTTATCCAGGAAGAGAGTTGCCAGAGGATGTTCATGCAGCTCTAAAAGCAGAAAGTTATAATATCAAACAAGCCAAGGTATTAAAGAAGCAAATTACTGAGATTAAGAAAAGCAACCTACCCGCATCTAAGAAAGTGGATGCTATTGTTAAGGCATACGAAGATTATCTTTTTCATACGAACAAGAAAGCCTTTGAGGAATATTGGAAGAAACGGAAAGCTATAGGAGATGATTGGGGAAAAAATAATACTGAAATTAGAAATAAAAAGAAAAAGATAGAAAAAGAATTTTTTAAATCAGTAACTCCAAGAACTGATATCAAAACCATAGCTCAAAATATGGGCGATGATATCTTAGATGTCAAAAAAATAGAGGACGAAAAGAAAGCAGAACTCATTCACAAAGGCCAGAATATATGGAAAAGTCCCGGAGGCAGTGGATTAGTAGCTAGCTCCAGTGCTATTGGTTCAAAGCTTGGTGATAATGGAACCTTTATTGACTTGGTGAATACAAAAAACCACTAGATCTTAAAAATCGAATCTATGGCGACAATTATCCTTTTTCTGTTTGGGGGCGTCAATGGGAAAAAGGTATGACATCAGACTATATGGGAAATTATCTCTTTGGTTATGTCGGGAAGGGCTATTTGAGAGCCAATGATGTCTACCTAAAATTAGGGGCAGGAGCTGCACAAGGTATTTCAGATAAAAATCCTCTTAAATATATAAAAAATATTTTCAACGGGAACTATGGAGACAATTCTGGAGATGCGTCGGCCATTCAAGACGGTATGGATGCTTATAAGGAGGACCACAGATGATGTCAAACAAGAAAAAATTCAATTGGAGAGTCGGTTGTAATGTCATGCTCGTGGGATTTCTTGTAGGTGGTTTTCTCTTTTATCAATGGGCAAAAACTCTTGGGAAATACACTCTTCAATCAGGTCAGAGTGTGAAGTTCAGAGTCAATCCAAAAACAGAACAAGTTGAATTTTATTCGGAATTGATTTTGAAAAAGAAGGACAGAAATAAATTAAAATTAACAGGTGCAAGTGTTTGGTCCGAGGAATCTGGAGATATTCTATACGGAGTAAAAGAGAATAAAATTATCAGAATAGGTAGTTCAAGCAATAGTGAGAAAGTCCTTCCTAATAACCAAAAGAATATCCATTTGGTAAAAGATGGCATTGTAGTAAATTATCAGGGTGAAAAAGTTTTTGATGTTACCAATAATAAACCTTACACCATTACTATCACCAACGTAGATAGCAAACCAGCTCGTTTTGAGGCACAGGTGGTGGATAGGTGATGTAGCTAATAATGTAGGATTTCTATAAAAAGTACGGGAGTAATCGTGGCCGCTAATTTCATTGTTTTTGCGTGTTTTTTGCGAATTTAGTATAATAGAGGAAGCAAAAGTAGAAAAGAGAAAAATATGAGAATTCGTGGTTTTGAGCTTGTTTCAAGCTTTACAAATGAAAATTTATTGCCAAAACGTGAGACAGCTCATGCAGCTGGTTATGATCTGAAAGTGGCAGAGCGGACGGAAATTCCTGCGGGAGCAATTGTTCTGGTCCCAACAGGTGTCAAAGCTTATATGCAAGCTGGTGAAGTTCTCTATCTGTTTGATCGTTCGTCCAATCCTCGTAAAAAAGGCTTGGTATTGATTAATTCAGTTGGGGTTATTGATGGTGATTATTACAATAACCCTAATAATGAAGGTCATATTTTTGCCCAGATGAAAAATATGACAGACCAAACAGTTGTGCTTGAAGCTGGAGAACGTGTGGTTCAAGGCGTTTTTATGCCTTTTCTGTTAATAGATGGTGATAAAGCGACTGGCACACGTACAGGCGGTTTTGGATCAACTGGAGAATAGAGAAAGAAAATGGCAGACTATTTATTAGTTATAGATATGCAGTCAGACTACGTTGCTACTGGAAAAGCTTATGATAGTGAAGCGCTGACTGCGGCTGTTAATGACAAAATTGCTAGCTATTCAAGAGACCATGTGATTTATATAGTTAATCGTTTTTTCTGGGAATTAACAAGGAAACCGAAGAATTTTGCAATTGGCCTTTCCTTGGTGTCTGATAAAGTCTTTGAAAAGCGTCAAGCATCTTGCTTTACGAACCGAAACTTAACAAGATTTTTGGAGGAAAGTGGTGCAGAGAGTTTAGAATTTATTGGTGTTGATGGCAATGGCTGCGTCAATGCTTCAATTCTGGCAGCAGCACATAAGGGCTATCAAGTCTCAGTTGATTTATCCTATCTTGGCGTTATCAATAAGGAAAAATTTCAAAAGACACTGCAACAATGGCAGATTGCTGGAATAGTAACGAAAGGAGAATTACCATAGCTAAGAAAAAAACAACTTTTGTCTGTCAAGAGTGCGGCTATAATTCGCCCAAGTATCTGGGACGTTGTCCTAATTGCTCGTCTTGGTCTTCTTTTATTGAAGAGATTGAAGTTGCTGAAGTTAAAAATGCTCGCGTTTCACTGACAGGTGAGAAAACACGGCCAGTCAAGTTAAATCAGGTCACCTCCAGCCAAGCCACTAGAGTCAAGACCAATATGGAAGAATTCAACCGTGTTTTGGGCGGTGGTGTTGTACCAGGCAGTCTGGTTCTTATCGGCGGCGATCCCGGTATCGGGAAATCGACCCTACTTTTGCAAGTTTCAACACAATTAGCCAATAAAGGAACCGTTTTTTATGTTTCTGGTGAAGAATCAGCAGAGCAGATCAAATTGCGTAGCGAGCGTCTCGGTGATATTGACAATGAGTTTTATCTCTATGCTGAAACTAATATGCAAAGTATTCGTGCTGAGATTGAAAAAATCCAGCCTGATTTTTTAATTATTGATTCTATTCAAACAGTGATGAGTCCTGAAATTTCCAGTGTTCAAGGTTCTGTTTCTCAGGTGCGTGAAGTGACAGCAGAATTAATGCAATTAGCTAAAACCAATAACATTGCGACTTTTATTGTTGGACATGTGACTAAAGAAGGAACCTTAGCTGGACCGCGAATGTTAGAACACATGGTGGACACTGTGCTCTACTTTGAAGGCGAGCGGCAGCATACTTTTCGTATCTTACGAGCCGTTAAAAATCGCTTTGGTTCTACTAATGAGATTGGTATTTTTGAAATGAGGTCGGGTGGTTTGGTTGAGGTTTTGAATCCCAGCCAAGTTTTTTTAGAAGAGCGTCTAGATGGAGCAACAGGCTCAGCTATTGTTGTTACCATGGAAGGAACACGGCCTATTTTAGCGGAGGTACAAGCCCTAGTAACACCGACTGTCTTTGGGCATGCTAAACGGACAACAACAGGACTGGACTTTAATCGTGTTAGTTTGATTATGGCGGTTTTGGAGAAGCGCTGCGGACTTTTATTGCAAAATCAAGATGCCTATCTCAAATCAGCTGGTGGTGTGCGCTTAGATGAGCCTGCTATTGATTTAGCGGTTGCGGTAGCCATTGCTTCCAGTTATAAGGAAAAGCCAACTAACCCTCAAGAATGTTATATTGGTGAAATTGGTTTGACAGGTGAAATTCGTCGTGTTAATCGTATCGAACAACGTCTCAATGAAGCTAGTAAGCTCGGTTTTACCAAGATTTTTGTACCCAAAAATTCCCTGTCAGGTTTAACGATTCCACAAGGTATTCAGGTAGTTGGTGTGACAACTGTTGGTGAGGTTTTGAAAAAGGTGTTTGACGAAGTAAATAAAAACTGAGAGTTGGATTAAGAGATGAGACAGACAGTATTACCTTATTGTTAAGGAGGGTTTGTCTTTCTCTAATCTTTTGTCAATGAGAAAGAATAATAAAGTTTCATTATTTCTATTATTTCTTTTTGGCAACTATGTGGTATAATGGTAACGTTTAAAATAAAAACAGGCTTTTCCTGTTAGAACTATAAGATAGATACTAGGAGAAATGAAATTGGCGAATCAAATTCGTGTGCGTTACGCACCAAGTCCAACGGGACTTTTACACATTGGAAATGCGCGGACTGCGCTCTTTAATTATCTTTACGCTCGTCACTACGGTGGAACTTTTATTATTCGGATTGAAGATACAGATCGCAAGCGTCATGTGGAAGATGGAGAGCGTTCGCAGTTGGAAAATCTCCGCTGGTTAGGAATTGATTGGGATGAAAGCCCAGAAACACATGAAAACTATCGCCAATCTGAACGTTTAGACATTTATCAAGGTTATATCAATGAACTCCTTGAAAAAGGCTTGGCATACAAATCATACGTGACGGAGGAGGAGCTGACAGCAGAGCGTGAACGCCAAGAAGCCGCTGGTGAAACTCCTCGTTACATCAATGAATATCTAGGAATGTCTGAAACTGAAAAGGCAGCTTATATCGCAGATCGTGAGGCGAAAGGAATTGTTCCAACAGTACGTCTTGCAGTGAACGAAGCTGGTATTTACAAGTGGAATGATATTGTTAAAGGTGAGATTGAATTTGAAGGTGGCAACATCGGTGGTGACTGGGTTATCCAGAAAAAAGATGGCTATCCGACCTATAATTTTGCGGTGGTGGTAGATGATCACCTAATGAAAATTTCCCATGTTATTCGTGGGGATGACCACATCGCAAACACACCAAAACAATTAATGGTTTACGAAGCGCTTGGTTGGGAAGCACCAGAATTCGGCCACATGACATTGATTATCAACTCTGAAACGGGAAAAAAATTGTCAAAACGTGACACTAACACACTTCAATTTATCGAAGACTACCGTAAAAAAGGTTACATGCCAGAAGCAGTCTTTAACTTTATCGCACTTCTTGGTTGGAACCCAGGTGGTGAAGATGAAATCTTCTCCCGTGAAGAATTGATTAACCTCTTTGATGAACACCGTTTGAGCAAGTCGCCAGCAGCTTTTGACCAAAAGAAAATGGACTGGATGAGCAACGAATACATCAAGAATGCAGATTTCGAGACAATCTTTGCAATGGCGAAACCATTCTTGAAAGGAGCTGGTCGTTTGACTGATAAAGCAGAAAAATTAGTTGAACTTTACAAACCACAAATGAAATCTGTTGACGAAATCGTTTCATTGACTGATTTGTTCTTTGAAGATTTTCCAGAATTGACAGACGCTGAAAAAGAATTCATGGCAGGTGAAACAGTACCAACTGTTTTACAAGCATTTAAAGAAAAGTTGGAAGCGATGAGCGATGAAGATTTCAAATCAGAAAATATCTTCCCGCAAATCAAAGCGGTTCAAAAAGAAACGGGGATTAAAGGCAAAAATCTCTTCATGCCAATTCGTATCGCTGTTTCAGGTGAAATGCACGGTCCAGAACTTCCAGATACTATCTATCTGCTTGGACGTGAGAAATCAATTGAGCACATCGAAAATATGTTAAAGAACATTCAATAAATCCAGTTAAAACATCACATTTTTCAAACTTGTGGTGTTTTTACTTACTTCATATGATGAAATGTTTGATTTTATGTTATAATAACCCTTAATACTAAATCAAAGCGAGGAATGTCTATGACAGCGACTAAAATGACTGCTCAAGAAATTATCCAGTTTATCGCAGATGCCAAGAAACGTACGAATGTAAAAGTGACGTTTGAAGGCAAACTAGTAGGCGAAGTGTCAGATTCTGTTGTCAAGTTAGGCAATGTTCTCTTTGGGGACTGGGAAGACATTGAGCCACTTTTAGCTGATTTAATAGAAAATAAAGACTATGTGGTAGAGCAAGATGGTCGCAATTCGGCAGTTCCCTTGTTAGATAAACGCAATATCAATGCTCGGATTGAGCCAGGTGCTATTATTCGTGATCAGGTAGTAATCGGAGATAATGCTGTCATCATGATGGGAGCAGTCATCAATATCGGTGCGGAGATTGGTGATGGGACTATGATTGATATGGGTGCCGTCCTGGGTGGTCGTGCTATTGTCGGTAAAAACAGTCATGTTGGTGCCGGGGCAGTTCTGGCAGGAGTTATTGAGCCAGCTAGTGCTAGTCCAGTTCGGGTTGGAGATCGTGTCTTGATTGGTGCCAATGCTGTTGTTATTGAGGGAGTGCAGATTGGCAACGGTTCTGTCGTAGCTGCAGGTGCTATTGTGACAAAAGATGTACCAGAAAATGTCGTAGTAGCTGGTGTGCCTGCGCGTGTGATTAAAAAAATTGATGAACAAACTGAGAAGAAAACAGCGTTGGAAGATGCTCTTCGGATACTGTAAAGAAGGAATAGTATGATTGATTATCAAAAAATTCGTCGAGACTTGCACCAAATTCCAGAAATCGGATTAGAAGAGTACAAGACCCATGCCTATCTGATGCGAGTGATTGATGAACTTACTGCAGGTTTGGATTTTGTTGAGATTCGGGTTTGGCATACGGGGATTTTGGTTTTTATTAAAGGAAGTGCACCTACTAAGACGATTGGTTGGAGAACAGATATTGACGGTTTACCGATTGTTGAAGAGACTGGACTTGCCTGTGCTAGTCAACATGAGGGACGGATGCATGCTTGTGGACATGATATGCACATGACAATTGCTCTAGGGCTGTTGGAGCTACTAACTACTGAGCAGCCTAAGAATAATCTGCTTTTTCTTTTTCAGCCAGCAGAGGAGAATGAAGCCGGTGGCATGCTTATGTACGAGGACGGAGTTTTTGGTGACTGGTTGCCGGATGAATTTTATGGGCTTCATGTACGGCCTGATCTCAAGGTTGGAGAGATTGCTACCAATACTAAAACACTTTTTGCGGGAACTTGTGAAGTCAAATTAACCTTTAAGGGTAAGGGCGGTCACGCTGCTTTTCCGCAGGATGCTAATGATGCTTTAGTAGCGGCCGCTTATTTTGTTACTCAGATTCAGACGATTGTGAGTCGTAATGTGGATCCAATTGAAGGAGCTGTTATTACCTTTGGTGAACTACATGCTGGAACGACGAATAATGTGATTGCTGAAACTGCTTTTCTCCACGGAACGATTCGGACGTTGACGCAGGAGATGAATCTACTTACTCAGAGACGCTTGCAGGAAATTGCCGAAGGAGTGGCTCAGTCTTTCGGTGTAGAGCTTGATTTGGAATTAAAACAAGGCGGTTACCTTCCTGTAGAAAATAACCCTGAATTAGCTGTTGAATGTATGAATTTTTTCCGAAATGAGAACGGTGTGCACATGATTGAGATTTCGCCCGCTATGACTGGTGAAGACTTTGGATATCTACTCAGTAAAGTTAAGGGTGTTATGTTCTGGTTGGGAATTGACAGTCTCTACGCTCTTCATCACCCTCAGATGACACCAAATGAAGCAGCATTACCTTTTGCTATTGATAAATTTGGAAAACTTTTAAAGGCTAAGGTTAATGAATAGTATGGTTGGAAACCTTGGTGATATTTCTGAGTAAGGAGAAGGTAAATGAAAGTAAATTTGCGAAAAAACATCATCAGACAAATGAAGGAGCAGGAAGTTATAGCAAAACAACAGAGAGATGCTGTTCTTACTCAAAATTTACTGGAAACCCTTGCTTATCAACATGCTAGAATAATTGCGACCTACCTTCCTTTGCCGCATGAATTTAATACTATACTTTTCATCAAGCAGGCTCAAACAGATGGTAAACGGATTTTGATTCCGAAGACTTATCGCAATGGACGCATGGTATTTATGGATTATGATCCAAATGACTTGGAATTGACTGCTTTCGGTCTCTGGGAGCCAAGAAGTGAACGAGTAGTAGAGCAGACTCATATTGATTTGATTCATGTTCCGGGTGTTGCTTTTAACAAAAAAGGATATCGTATTGGTTATGGAGGTGGCTATTATGATCGCTATTTGGCTGAGTTTCAAGGGAAGACAGTAAGCACAATTTATCCTTGTCAATTAACAGATTTTCAACCAGATAATTATGATATTCCCGTTCAGGAGGTATTGATTTGTGAATAAACTGTATGATAAACAGTATCCTGTTACAAGTATCTTATTACTTGTAACGACAGGATTTTTTTTAACGATGTTTTTATTACGTGGCTTTGCGTACGCCAGCACTCAAACAATTTATGAGTTTGGTGCTATGCATGGGCGCAGTATCCAATATTTTCCGAGTCAAATTTGGCGTTTGGCCTCAGCTATTTTTGTTCATATCGGCTTAGAGCATTTTGCGATGAATATGATTACGCTATATTTTATCGGGCGGCAAGCTGAGGATATTTTTGGCTCGTGGAATTTTTTGTTTCTTTACTTGATGTCTGGTATCTTAGGAAATGTCTTTGTGTTCTTTTTCACTCCAAGTGCTGTGGCGGCGGGTGCTTCTACATCTTTGTTTGGGATTTTTGGGGCTATTATTACGTTGCGCTATGCAGTCCGCAATCCCTATATTCAACAACTCGGCCAGTCATATTTAATCCTTTTAGTGATGAACTTGGTGTTAAGTTTGACACCAGGAATTAGTTTGGCAGGACATTTAGGCGGAGCAGTTGGAGGAGCTCTGTGTGCTGTTATTTTCCCAGTTCGTGTGGACAAAAAAGCTTATCAAATACGTCAACGTATCTTAGCATTAGCTATCTATCTGATTCTAGTTTTAGGGATGATTTTTCTGGCTTTTAATCGAGGCATATAAAAAGAGGCTAGATAGATTGTTGTATTTCGCAGCAATCTGTTTCTACCTCTTTTTCGTTTATTTTTGTTGGCCAATTAAAATCTTTGCAGCAATTGTGATGTTGTCTAATGATGACCAGTCGATGTTTTTAATATTTATGTTGAAAAGGAGAGGGGTCATCTTCAGTAGAGCATTTTTTTCATTTTCTTTTAGTGAAAAAGTACCAGCAACGTCATAGGAATCTATAATGGTAAAGGACTCTTTGAAGTGATCAAGGATGTTTTGATTGGAATAGTTCGTGTTTGTTAATTTATCAGCTACAATACCTCGGATTTCTTGCAAGTGTTGGCTATTGGGAATAACTTTAATCAGCAAGCCGTTTTTCCGCAATACACGCTGAAATTCTTGGTAATTGGCAGGAGAGAAAATATCTAAAATCACATCCATACTGGTTTTCTGGATGGGAAGGCGTGCCAAATCTCCAACAAACCAGTTTACTGCAAGGCTGTGGTCGCTTTTGGCTGCTAACTGAATCGAATCCTTTGATAAATCAAATGCGTAGATACGGCTATCCGGCAGCAGTTGCTGTAAATGTCGTGCATAGTATCCCTCTCCACAGCCGATATCCAGAATATTGCTATGGTGTGAGAAGGAAGTTGCAATTTTTATTAGTTGATTTAAAATCGGCTGGTAAAATCCCGCTTCGAGAATCAATTGTCGATTTTGGAAGTTGGATTTATCATAGGCTTTGGACTGTTTTATCTGTGGTGCTAGGTTAACATAACCAAATTTCGCCAAATCAAAGGAATGGCTGTTTTGACATTTGAGGCTATTTGCTGACAAAAACAAGGCTTGTTGGCAAATTGGACAAGCAAAAAGATTAGCTGTTTCAAAACGTTTAAGTTTGACTTTCATGCAATTTCTCTTTCATGCAATTTCTCTTTCATCAATTTCTGTGTTTAGTGTAACATGTGGAAATGCTTTGGCAAGCAGGCAAAGAAAAATGAAGGCTAAAACAATCCACATTTTTAAATTATAGAGCAAAATAAACACTAGTCAATATGTTTTTGCTGAGTGAAAATGCAAAGAGGCTGGGACGAAGCTCCCCAACCTCAAAGGACATAGTGCAATCTGCCACGATGCAGTAGCTGATTGGTCTATTGGTTTCTTATTTTAGTAAGTCAAAACAAAATATTTTTTCTTGCCGCGACGAATGACAGTTAGTTCGTTTTCTAATTTGTCAGCATCCGTTAATGTATAGTTAAGGTCTTGAATACGTTCGCCATTGACATAAATAGCGCCATTTTGAACATCTTCACGAGCTTGGCGTTTAGAATTGACAACGCCAGCTGTTACCAAAACTTCCACAATATTGAGATTGTCATCTGTTTTCACTTGATAATTTGGCACCCCGCGAAGTCCTTGTTTCAGTTCTTTGACAGAAAGATTTTTAATATTTCCAGCAAAAAGCTGCTCGGTGATATTGAGTGCTTCTTTGTAGGCTTCTTCGCCATGTACAAGTGTGACCACTTCTCGTGCTAAGATTTTTTGTGCCAACCGTTCGTGGGGAGCTGCTTCAAATTGTTTTTTGATTTTTTCGATTTCATCAAGCGGAAGAAGAGTGAAAATTTTAAGGAAACGTACGGCATCAGCGTCCATGACATTCATCCAGAATTGATACATTTCGTAAGGGCTGGTTTTATCGGCATTGAGCCATACAGCATTGCCTTCTGACTTACCAAATTTCTTACCAGTGGCGTCTGTGATGAGTGGCACTGTAATAACATGACCTGTTTTATCTGCTTTGCGGCGAAGTAATTCTGTACCAGCAGTCATATTGCCCCATTGATCTGAACCACCGATTTGCAAAGTGACATCGTATTGTCGATTTAACTCAAAAAAGTCATAGCCTTGCATAATCTGGTAAGCAAACTCGGTATACGAAATGCCTGTTTCAATCCGTTTTTTTACGGATTCTTTACTCATCATGTAGTTGACAGTGAAATATTTTCCAACATCGCGTAGAAAGTCAATAAAGCTAATACCAGAGAACCAGTCGTAGTTGTTGACCATTTCAGCTTTGTTGTCGCCATTTTCAAAGTCAAGAAAACGTGATACTTGTGCTTGAATGCTGCGGACCCAACCTTCAACTGTGTCTTTTGTTTGTAAGCTCCGTTCTGTATCTTTAAATGATGGATCGCCAATTAAGCCAGTTGCACCGCCAACGAGAGCATAGGGTTTGTGACCAGCCAACTGTAAATGTTTCATGACAAGGATTGGTACAAGATGACCAAGATGGAGGCTGTCAGCTGTTGGGTCATAGCCAGAATAAAAGCTGACATTTCCTTCCGCTAGGGCCTTGCGCAATGCTTCTTCATCAGTTGTTTGAAAAACCAAACCGCGTTCTTTTAGCTCATCAAAAATGTGCATATCTGTCTCTCCTTTATAAAATTTCTAGTTATTGTAACATTGTATCACAAACAGGTACTAGAAGGTAGTAAAATCGTAAAAATAATTAAAAAATCAATGATTTCAGCCAAGGCTTGCTTTTCCTGTTGTCAGAAGTTTCATAAATTTGCTATAATAGGCACAGAAAGTTCAAGGAGAAAGAATGATTAAACAAGTGTTAGAAAAGATGAAATCCCTGTTTGCAAGGCTGTCTCAGCTGTCTCAAACAAAGTTTCATATCAGAAAAAAAGAATTAACTCTTTTGAATATTGGCGGCATTACGCTTCGAACTTTGAAATTGTTGTCGAATGTTGTTTTTGTATTGGTCTTTTTAGGTGGTTTGTTTGGGGCAGGAATTGCTCTTGGTTACGGAGTAAGAATTTTTGATAAAGTAGAAGTTCCGCAAAAAGATCAATTAGTTAAACAGATTCGGAATATTTCTTCTATTTCAGAATTGAAATATGCTGATGGAAGCTCTATTTCAGCCATTGACAGTGATTTAATGCGGATTGCAGTAGAGAGTAAGAATATTTCTGATAATGTAAAAAAGGCCGTCATTGCGACTGAAGATGAAAATTTCCACAAGCATAATGGAGTGGTTACAAAAGCAGTTTTGCGAGCCACACTAGGTTCTGTTGCGAAGATTGGTTCTTCCAGTGGTGGTTCTACCTTAACTCAGCAATTGATTAAACAGCAGGTTGTGGGAGATGCGCCGACCTTTAAGCGAAAGGCAACTGAAATCATTGATGCTCTGGCTTTAGAGCGTTATATGAGTAAAGAGGATATTTTAGCATCTTATCTCAATGTTGCACCATTCGGGCGTAACAATAAAGGGCAAAATATTGCTGGTGTGGAAGAAGCCGCTCAAGGAATTTTTGGAGTGCCTGCTAGCAAGTTGACAGTTCCTCAAGCAGCTTTTATTGCTGGGCTGCCACAAAGTCCGATTGTCTATTCTCCTTACACGGCTGATGGTAGTCGAAAAAGTGCTAAAGACATGACATTGGGACTCAATCGTGCAAAAAAAGTCATTTATAATATGTATCGAACTGGTGCAATTAGTAAAGATGAATACCGATTGTACAAAGATTATGATTTAAAACGGGATTTTCTACCTGCCGATCGCTCTTCAAAAAATTCGCATGATTACTTATATTACGTTGCTCTGAAAGAAGCGAAAAAGGCAATGTATGATTATTTGATTAGTCGGGATAATGTTTCACAACAGGAATTGAAAGATGACGCAACGGTCAAGGCTTATCAAGAATTAGCAGCAAAAGAGCTAAGCGATGGTGGCTATACTGTTACTACAACGATTAATAGAAAAGTTCACAATGCTATGCAAAAAGCGGTTGCTAATTTTGGTAGTGTATTAGATGATGGAACGGGTGCAGTTGAAGCCGGAAATGTTCTCATGGACAATCGTACAGGAGCTGTTTTGGGTTTTATAGGAGGACGTAATTATGCTTCTAATCAAAACAACCACGCTTTTGATACAGAGCGCTCGCCCGGTTCAACGATTAAACCGATTTTAGCTTATGGTATAGCCATTGACCAAGGTCTGATGGGAAGCGCCAGCATGCTGTCTAATTATCCAGCAAATTTCTCTAATGGTGATCCCATTATGCATGTGGACAGTCGTGGAACAGCGATGATGGATTTACAGGAGGCTTTAAATACTTCTTGGAACATTCCTGCTTATTGGACTTATAAATTACTTCGCGACAAAGGGGTCAATGTCCGAGGATATATGGAAAAAATGGGTTATCAGATTGATAATTATGATATTGAAAGCCTACCAATGGGAGGTGGTGTTGAAGTATCTGTTGCCCAACACACGAATGGTTTTCAAACCTTAGCTAACAACGGAGCATATCAAAAGCGCTATATGATTGAAAAGATTACGGCAAAAGATGGGAAAGTTGTCTATGAGCATAAAACAAAACCTGCTCAAGTTTATTCCAAAGCAACAGCGACAATTATGCAACATCTCATGCGCGGAGTTCTGAGTTCAGGTGCTACAACGACTTTCAAATCTCGTTTAACACAGATCAATAGCGGCTTGGCTAATGCTGATTGGATTGGGAAAACTGGGACAACTAACAATAATGGAGATATGTGGCTCATGGTATCTACTCCTAAATTAACATTAGGAGGTTGGATTGGTCATGATAACAATGCCTCAATGGCGGCTTTAACGGGTTACAATAACAATGCGCAGTATATGGCTCATTTGGTGAATGCAATTTACCAAGCAGATCCAAGTATTTGGGGTGTTAAAGATAAGTTTAATCTTGATTCTAGCGTTATTAAATCAAATGTCCTTAAAGCAACTGGTGAAAAATCTGGAAATGTCAGTGTGAATGGTCGTACGATTAATGCAACTGGCCAAACAGTCACAAGTTACTGGGCCAAAAACGGAGCGCCGACTACAACTTATAAATTTGGAATTGGTGGGACAGACAGTGATTATCAAAAAGCTTGGGAAGCACTTTTAGGTGGACGCTAAAATAAAAACACTTTCATAAGTAAAGGAGCTTGAAAAGCGGAGTAAATTAAGGTATAATATTATTAATAATTTGTCGTCTGCTTTATTTGAAATATTGTCCATATAAAGCTTACAGCAGTTAAATCATACTTTTAGAGTCAGATTTAGCTGCTCTTTTTGTGCCTATTTTTAGGAATTTTGTGTTTTGTCATCAAAATTTAAAAATTCTAAAAATTCAGCAGAAAGGACAAATGAAATTGCTACTTTATCCTAGTGATAGAGAATGTAGAAAGAAGGAGTAAAAAACTTGGCAGGACATGAAGTTCAATACGGGAAACACCGTACTCGTCGTAGTTTTTCAAGAATCAAGGAAGTTCTTGATTTACCAAATTTGATTGAAATCCAGACGGATTCGTTCAAAGATTTTCTTGACCATGGTTTGAAAGAAGTATTTGAAGATGTACTTCCTATCTCGAACTTTACAGATACAATGGAGTTAGAGTTTGTTGGTTATGAAATCAAAGAATCTAAATACACCTTAGAAGAAGCACGCATTCATGATGCTAGCTATTCTGCACCTATTTTTGTGACTTTCCGTTTAATCAACAAAGAAACGGGTGAAATCAAGACGCAAGAAGTGTTCTTTGGTGATTTTCCAATCATGACAGAAATGGGAACCTTTATTATCAATGGTGGTGAGCGGATTATCGTATCTCAACTTGTTCGTTCGCCAGGTGTTTACTTTAATGATAAAGTAGACAAAAATGGGAAAGTTGGTTATGGTTCAACTGTTATTCCGAATCGTGGAGCTTGGTTAGAACTGGAAACTGATTCAAAAGATATTGCTTACACTCGAATTGATCGTACTCGTAAGATTCCATTTACGACACTTGTTCGTGCACTTGGTTTCTCTGGTGATGATGAAATCTTTGACATTTTTGGAGATAGCGAACTTGTTCGTAATACGATTGAAAAAGATATTCATAAAAATCCGATGGACTCACGTACAGATGAAGCGCTCAAAGAAATCTATGAGCGCCTTCGTCCAGGTGAGCCTAAAACGGCAGATTCCTCACGTAGTCTTTTAATTGCGCGATTCTTTGATGCTCGTCGTTACGATCTGGCAGCTGTTGGTCGTTACAAAATCAATAAAAAGCTGAATATTAAAAACCGTTTATTGAATCAAACGATTGCGGAACCTTTGGTAGACCCAGAAACAGGGGAGATTTTAGTAGAAGCTGGAACAGTTATGACCCGCAGTGTCATTGACAGCATTGCAGAGCAGTTGGATAATGGTTTGAACAAAATCACTTATATTCCAAACGACTCAGCTGTCTTGACGAACTCTGTAGAGCTGCAGAAGTTCAAGGTTGTGGCACCAACTGATCCAGATCGTGTAGTGACTATTATTGGGAATGCTAATCCAGGTGACCGAATTCATACTATTACACCAGCGGATATCTTGGCTGAGATGAGCTACTTCCTCAACTTAGCAGAAGGCATCGGCCGTGTGGATGATATTGATCACTTGGGAAATCGTCGGATTCGTGCAGTAGGTGAATTGCTTGCTAACCAAGTTCGTCTTGGTCTTTCTCGGATGGAGCGTAATGTCCGCGAACGGATGAGTGTACAAGACAATGAAGTATTGACACCACAACAAATCATTAATATCCGTCCAGTAACTGCAGCTATTAAAGAATTCTTTGGATCTTCCCAGTTGTCTCAGTTCATGGACCAACATAATCCGTTGTCTGAGCTTTCTCACAAACGTCGTTTGTCAGCTTTAGGACCTGGTGGTTTAACACGTGACCGTGCTGGTTATGAAGTGCGGGATGTGCACTACACTCACTATGGTCGTATGTGTCCAATTGAAACACCTGAAGGACCAAACATCGGTCTGATTAATAACTTGTCTTCTTATGGGCATCTAAATAAATATGGATTTATCCAAACACCTTACCGTAAGGTAGACCGTAAAGCTGGCATAGTAACCAATGAAATCGTTTGGCTAACAGCGGATGAAGAAGATGAATACATCGTTGCACAAGCAAATTCTAAATTAACAGAAGATGGTCGCTTTGCAGAAGCGATTGTTATGGGACGCCACCAAGGGAATAACCAAGAATTTCCTTCAGATCAAGTAGATTTCATGGATGTATCACCTAAGCAGGTAGTTGCGGTGGCGACAGCATGTATTCCTTTCCTTGAAAATGATGACTCAAACCGTGCCCTCATGGGTGCTAACATGCAGCGGCAAGCTGTTCCGTTGATTGACCCACACGCACCATATGTTGGGACAGGAATGGAATACCAAGCAGCTCATGATTCTGGAGCAGCGATTATTGCACAGCACGATGGTAAAGTTGTTTATTCTGATGCTGCTAAAGTTGAAGTTCGCCGTGAAGACGGTTCCCTTGATGTTTATCATATTACGAAATTCCGCCGTTCTAACTCTGGAACGTCTTATAATCAACGCACGTTGGTGAAAGTTGGTGATATGGTTGAAAAAGGAGACTTTATCGCCGATGGGCCTTCGATGGAAAAAGGTGAAATGGCACTTGGTCAAAATCCAATCGTTGCTTATATGACATGGGAAGGTTACAACTTTGAAGATGCCGTTATCATGAGCGAACGTCTAGTAAAAGATGACGTTTATACCTCTGTTCACTTGGAAGAATTTGAGTCAGAAACTCGCGACACCAAGCTTGGGCCTGAAGAAATTACCCGTGAAATTCCAAATGTTGGGGAAGATGCTCTTCGCAATTTGGACGAAATGGGTATTATCCGAATCGGTGCTGAGGTGAAGGAAGGTGACATTCTTGTCGGTAAAGTGACACCAAAAGGTGAAAAAGACTTGTCCGCAGAAGAACGTCTACTTCATGCAATTTTCGGTGATAAGTCTCGTGAAGTACGTGATACATCCCTTCGAGTACCACACGGTGGTGCAGGTGTTGTTCGTGATGTAAAAATCTTTACTCGTGCAAATGGTGATGAATTGCAGTCAGGCGTCAATATGTTGGTGCGTGTTTATATCGCTCAAAAACGAAAAATCCGTGTTGGGGACAAGATGGCAGGACGTCACGGGAACAAAGGGGTTGTTTCCCGTATCGTTCCAGTAGAGGATATGCCTTATCTTCCAGATGGAACGCCGGTTGATATCATGTTGAATCCACTTGGGGTACCATCCCGTATGAATATCGGACAAGTTATGGAACTTCACCTTGGTATGGCTGCTCGCAACCTTGGTATCCACATTGCAACGCCGGTCTTTGATGGAGCTAGCGCAGATGATCTCTGGGATACCGTTCGTGAAGCAGGTATGGATAGTGATGCTAAGACAATCCTTTATGATGGTCGTACGGGTGAGCCCTTTGATAATCGTGTATCCGTTGGTGTCATGTATATGATTAAGCTTCACCACATGGTAGATGATAAGCTTCATGCTCGTTCAGTTGGTCCTTATTCAACCGTTACGCAACAACCTCTTGGTGGTAAAGCACAATTTGGTGGACAACGTTTTGGAGAGATGGAAGTTTGGGCTTTGGAAGCTTACGGTGCTTCTAACGTCCTTCAAGAAATCTTGACCTACAAGTCAGATGATATCAATGGCCGTTTGAGAGCTTATGAAGCTATTACTAAAGGTAAACCAATTCCAAAACCAGGTGTCCCAGAATCCTTCCGTGTCCTTGTCAAGGAACTACAATCGCTTGGCCTTGACATGCGCGTCTTAGATGAAGATGACAATGAAGTAGAACTTCGCGATTTGGATGAAGGCATGGATGACGATGTGATTCACGTAGATGACCTTGAAAAAGCGCGTGAAAAGGCAGCTCAAGAAGCGAGAGCAGCTTTTGAAGCTGAAGGAAAAGAATAAGAACTGATTCAATAGATAATAAAGAAAGGTAAGAAATAGTGGTTGATGTAAATCGTTTTCAAAGTATGCAAATCACCCTAGCTTCACCTAGTAAAGTCCGCTCTTGGTCTTATGGGGAAGTGAAGAAACCTGAAACAATTAACTACCGTACACTAAAGCCAGAACGTGAAGGACTCTTTGATGAAGTCATCTTTGGCCCTACGAAAGATTGGGAATGTGCGTGTGGAAAGTATAAACGGATTCGTTATAAAGGAATCATTTGTGACCGTTGTGGTGTTGAAGTCACTCGTACAAAAGTGCGTCGTGAGCGTATGGGACATATTGAGTTAAAGGCTCCTGTTTCCCATATTTGGTATTTTAAAGGAATCCCGAGCCGAATGGGCTTGACTTTAGATATGAGTCCTCGTGCACTTGAAGAAGTCATCTATTTTGCAGCTTATGTGGTAATTGATCCAAAAGATACACCGCTTGAACACAAATCCATTATGACAGAACGTGAATATCGTGAACGTTTACGTGAATATGGTCAAGGGTCATTTGTTGCAAAAATGGGAGCTGAAGCAATTCAAGATCTTTTGAAACAAGTAGATTTAGAGAAAGAAATTGTTGACCTCAAAGAAGAGTTAAAAACGGCAACTGGGCAAAAACGGGTAAAAGCTATTCGCCGTTTGGATGTTTTAGATGCCTTTCAAAAATCTGGTAACAAGCCAGAATGGATGGTATTAAATATCTTACCAGTTATTCCACCAGATTTACGTCCAATGCTTCAGTTGGACGGTGGACGTTTCGCCTCATCTGACTTGAACGACCTTTACCGTCGTGTTATCAACCGGAATAATCGTTTGGCACGTCTTTTGGAATTGAATGCTCCGGGAATCATCGTGCAAAATGAAAAGCGGATGCTACAAGAAGCAGTTGATGCTCTGATCGACAATGGTCGTCGCGGTCGTCCAATTACTGGGCCAGGTAGCCGTCCGCTCAAATCGTTGAGCCACATGCTTAAAGGGAAACAAGGACGTTTCCGTCAAAACTTGCTGGGTAAACGGGTTGACTTCTCCGGACGTTCGGTTATTGCGGTAGGTCCAACCCTCAAGATGTACCAATGTGGCGTTCCGCGTGAAATGGCGATTGAGCTTTTCAAACCGTTTGTGATGCGGGAAATTGTTGCTCGTGATTATGCGCAAAATGTGAAAGCTGCTAAGCGCATGGTAGAGCGCGGCGATGAGCGTATCTGGGATGTCTTAGAAGACGTTATCAAAGAACACCCAGTACTTCTTAACCGCGCACCGACTCTTCATCGTTTGGGGATCCAAGCATTTGAGCCGGTCTTAATCGATGGTAAAGCTCTTCGTTTGCACCCATTAGTCTGTGAAGCCTACAACGCCGACTTTGACGGAGACCAAATGGCTATTCACGTACCATTGTCTGAAGAAGCTCAGGCAGAAGCACGGATTCTTATGTTAGCTGCTGAGCACATCCTCAATCCGAAAGATGGTAAGCCAGTTGTTACACCTTCACAAGATATGGTATTAGGGAACTACTACCTAACGATGGAAGAAGCCTGTCGTGAAGGCGAAGGTATGGTCTTTAAAGATCGTGATGAAGCTGTAATGGCTCTTCGCAATGGTTATGTTCACTTGCATACGCGTGTTGGGATTGCGACGGATAGTTTAAACAAACCATGGACTGAAAATCAAAAACATAAAATTCTCTTGACAACAGTTGGTAAGATTCTTTTCAATGACATCATGCCAGATGAATTGCCATATTTACAAGAGCCATCTGCTTCAAATATGGCAGAAGGTGTGCCTGCTAAGTATTTCTTAGAACCTGGGCAAGATGTTAAAGAAGCAATCAGTAAACTTGACTTAAATGTACCGTTCAAGAAGAAAAATCTTGGAAATATCATTGCGGAAATCTTCAAGCGTTTCCGTACAACTGAAACATCGGCTTTCCTTGACCGCCTGAAAGATCTTGGCTATCATCATTCAACGCTTGCTGGTTTGACAGTAGGGATTGCTGATATTCCAGTTGTTGAAGATAAGGCTGAAATCATCGAAGAGTCACATAAACGTGTTGAACAAATCACGAAACAATTCCGTCGTGGGATGATTACAGACGATGAGCGCTATAACGCGGTTACTGCAGAATGGCGTGCTGCTCGTGAAAAATTGGAAAAACGCTTGGTTGCTAACCAAGATCCGAAGAACCCAATCGTTATGATGATGGACTCTGGAGCCCGTGGTAACATCTCCAACTTCTCCCAGTTGGCCGGCATGCGTGGTCTGATGGCTGCGCCAAATGGACGTATCATGGAGTTGCCAATCTTGTCTAACTTCCGTGAAGGTTTGTCTGTTCTGGAAATGTTCTTCTCAACTCACGGAGCGCGTAAAGGGATGACTGATACAGCCCTTAAGACAGCTGACTCAGGTTACTTGACTCGTCGTCTAGTTGACGTTGCCCAAGACGTTATCATTCGTGAGGATGACTGTGGTACAGATCGCGGTCTTGTGATTCGCTCTATTACTGATGGTAAGGAAATGATAGAGCCACTAGAAGAACGCTTAACTGGTCGTTATACGAAAAAATCTGTCAAACATCCTGAAACGGGTGAAACCATCGTTGGTCCAGATGTATTGATTACTGAGGATATGGCACGTGAGATTGTAAACGCTGGTGTCGAAGAAGTCACTATCCGTTCTGTCTTTACATGTAATACGCGTCATGGTGTCTGTCGCCGTTGTTATGGTATTAACTTGGCAACGGGTGATGCAGTTGAGGTAGGTGAAGCAGTTGGAACTATTGCTGCCCAATCAATCGGTGAACCAGGAACACAGTTGACCATGAGAACCTTCCACACAGGTGGTGTTGCTTCTAATACTGATATCACGCAAGGTCTCCCTCGTGTTCAAGAAATTTTTGAGGCTCGCAATCCGAAAGGGGAAGCAGTCATCACAGAAGTGAAGGGGGAAGTTACCGCTATTGAAGAAGATGCTTCTACTCGGACGAAGAAGGTCTTTGTTAAAGGTGCAACTGGTGAAGGCGAATATGTAGTGCCATTTACAGCCCGTATGAAAGTGGCTGTAGGCGACCAAGTTTCTCGCGGTGCAGCATTAACAGAAGGTTCTATCCAACCGAAGCATTTATTGGCTGTTCGTGATGTTTTATCTGTTGAAACTTACCTGCTTGCTGAAGTACAAAAAGTTTATCGCAGCCAAGGGGTAGAAATTGGAGACAAACACATTGAGGTAATGGTTCGTCAAATGATTCGCAAGGTGCGCATCATGGATCCTGGGGATACAGATCTTCTTATGGGCACTCTAATGGATATCACAGACTTTACGGATGCTAACCGTGATGTGGTTATCTCAGGCGGTGTTCCTGCAACGGCTCGTCCAGTCCTTATGGGGATTACCAAAGCTTCTCTGGAAACTAACAGCTTCCTGTCTGCAGCTTCCTTCCAAGAAACGACTCGTGTCTTGACGGATGCCGCTATCCGCGGTAAGAAAGATCATCTGCTTGGCCTGAAGGAAAATGTTATTATTGGTAAAATCATTCCAGCTGGTACAGGTATGGCTCGTTACCGTAATCTCGAACCGCAAGCTGTCAATGAAGTTGAAATTATCGAAGATACAACGGCAACAGAAACTGTGGAAGAGACTACTCCAGCAGAATAAGAAGAAAGAGTCGAATTTCTCGGCTCTTTTCTTCTTCAAATTATTTGTGAAAACTTTCCTTATATCAAGAAAATTTCTAGAAAATATGATATAATAGTTCCGTATAAAATAGAAAAAGGAGTTTTTGTAACATGGCAAAACTTACTGTTAAAGACGTTGACTTAAAAGGAAAAAAAGTCCTCGTTCGTGTAGATTTTAATGTACCATTGAAAGATGGAGTAATCACTAACGATAACCGTATCACTGCAGCTCTTCCTACTATTAAGTATATCATCGAACATGGTGGACGTGCTGTTCTTTTCTCTCACCTTGGACGTGTTAAAGAAGAAGCAGACAAAGAAGGCAAATCACTTGCTCCAGTAGCAGCTGATTTGGCCAAAAAATTAGGTCAAGAAGTTGTTTTCCCAGGTGTAACACGTGGTGAAAAATTGGAAGCTGCTATCAATGCTCTTGAAGATGGACAAGTTCTTTTGGTTGAAAACACTCGTTTTGAAGATGTTGACGGTAAAAAAGAATCTAAAAATGCTCCAGAACTTGGTAAATATTGGGCATCACTTGGAGATGGCATCTTCGTAAACGATGCATTCGGTACAGCTCACCGTGCACATGCGTCTAACGTTGGTATCTCAGCAAACGTTGAAAAAGCAGTTGCTGGTTTCCTTCTTGAAAACGAAATTGCCTACATCCAAGAAGCGGTTGAAACTCCAGAACGTCCATTCGTAGCTATCTTGGGTGGTTCAAAAGTATCTGACAAGATTGGTGTTATCGAAAACTTGCTTGAAAAAGCTGATAAAGTCCTTATCGGTGGTGGTATGACTTACACATTCTACAAAGCACAAGGTATCGAAATCGGTAACTCACTTGTAGAAGAAGATAAATTGGATATAGCGAAAGCTCTTCTTGAAAAAGCAAATGGGAAATTGATCTTGCCAGTTGACTCAAAAGAAGCAAACGCATTTGCTGACTACACTGAAGTGAAAGATACTGAAAGTGAAGCAGTGGATCCAGGCTTCCTTGGTTTGGATATCGGTCCAAAATCTATCGCTAAATTTGATCAAGAATTGACTGGTGCGAAAACTGTTGTCTGGAATGGTCCTATGGGTGTCTTTGAAAACCCTGACTTCCAAGCTGGTACAATCGGTGTCATGGACGCTATCGTGAAACAACCTGGCGTAAAATCAATCATCGGTGGTGGTGACTCTGCAGCAGCAGCTATCAACCTTGGTCGTGCAGATAAGTTCTCATGGATTTCTACTGGTGGTGGTGCCTCAATGGAACTCCTTGAAGGTAAAGTATTGCCAGGATTGGCTGCACTTACAGAAAAATAATTTTGACCCATTAGTCTCTATAAAATTATAATTTTGTAGAAAGGGATCAAAACTGAAATGTTAACAAAAAGGTGGCTATGTCACCTTTTTGTGTTAGCGGAGGTATTTGTGATGCGGTGGCAATGCAGCTATGAAACTTTTTGAAGGTAAAAAACCTCCAAGATTTGGAGCATTGACAGAGAAAGAAGATAGTATGGATGGCTATAAGCCACCTTTTTATCTCATGCTCTGACTGAATTTTGTAGGGAAAAGGTTTCCATTTATTTTTATAGAAAAAACAGATGAAATAGTTGCATATGGTTCATAAAACTGATATTATATACAAATGTATGAAATTAATTATACGTAAGGGAGGATTAAAATGAAGAAAAGAAAAGAAGTTTTTGGTTTTCGTAAAAGTAAGGTTGCTAAAACTTTATGTGGAGCTGTCTTAGGGGCAGCTTTACTTGCTATGGTAGATCAGCAAGTTGCAGCTGAAGAAACTACAAAATCAAATAGCACAACAAATGTAGCGGTTACAACAACTGGAAATCCAGCGACCAATTTACCAGAGGCTCAAGGGAGTGCGAGTAAGGAAGCTGAACAAAGTCAAAACCAAGCTGGAGAGACAAATGGTTCAATACCAGTTGAAGTACCTAAAACTGATCTTGATCAAGCCGCAAAGGAGGCTAAGTCTGCTGGTGTCAATGTTGTCCAAGATGCCGATGTTAATAAAGGAACAGTTAAAACAGCTGGAGAAGCAGCCCAAAAAGAAACTGAAATTAAAGAAGATTACACAAAACAAGCTGAGGATATTAAGAAGACAACAGATCAATATAAATCGGATGTAGCTGCTCATGAGGCAGAAGTTGCCAAAATCAAAGCTAAAAATCAGGCAACTAAAGAACAGTATGAAAAAGATATGGCAGCTCATAAAGCAGAGGTTGAACGCATTAATGCTGCAAATGCTGCCAGTAAAGCAGCCTATGAAACTAAATTAGCTCAATATCAGGCTGAACTAAAGCGTGTTCAGGAAGCTAATGCTACGAACGAAGCAAACTATCAAGCTAAATTGACTGCTTATAAAACAGAGCTTGCTCGCGTTCAAAAGGCCAATGCGGATGCTAAAGCGGCCTATGAAGCAGCTGTAGCAGCAAATAATGCCGCAAATGCAGCGCTCACAGCTGAAAATACTGCAATTAAGAAGCGCAATGCGGATGCTAAAGCTGATTACGAAGCAAAACTTGCTAAGTATCAAGCAGATCTTGCTAAATATCAAAAAGATTTAGCAGAGTATCCGCAGAAACTCAAAGAGTACAATGAAGAACAGGCAAAAATCAAAGAAGCTCTAAAAAAACTTGAGCAAGATAAAAACAAAGATGGCCACTTGACGGAGCCATCTGCTCAAAGTCTAGTGTATGATTCGGAGCCGAAAGCTCAGCTTTCTTTAGAAACAAATGGGAAACTTCTAACTGCTAGTGCTGTTGATGAAGCATTTAAGAAAGATGCAATACAATATGGTAAAAAAAATCTCCAGTTAGATAATTTAAATGTGGCACATTTGGAGAATAGCGCTACAGCTTCTTCATTAGAGTTATATGGAAATATTGGAAATAAATCAGGCTGGACTACCAATGTGGGTGGTAATACTGAAGTGAAGTGGGGTTCAGTACTTTTGAAACGTGGGCAAAGTGTAACTGCAACTTATACCAATCTTCAGAATTCTTATTATAACGGTAAAAAAATTTCTAAGATTGTTTATAAGTACACTGTGGATCCAGATTCAAAATTCCAAAATCCTAGTGGAAATGTATGGCTTGGCGTCTTTAGCGATCCAACTTTAGGTGTTTTTGCTTCCGCTTATACAGGTCAAGATGAAAAAAACACCTCTATTTTTATTAAAAATGAATTCACCTTCTATGACGAAGATGGAAAACCAATTAATTTTGACAATGCCCTTCTCTCAGTAGCCTCTCTTAACCGTGAACATAACTCTATTGAGATGGCTAAAGATTATAGTGGTAAATTTGTCAAAATCTCTGGTTCATCTATTGGTGAAAAGAATGGCATGATTTATGCTACAGATACTCTTAACTTTAAACAGGGTGAAGGCGGCTCTCGCTGGACTATGTATAAAAATAGTCAAGCTGGTTCAGGATGGGATAGTTCAGATGCGCCGAATTCTTGGTATGGAGCAGGGGCTATTAAAATGTCTGGTCCGAATAACCATGTTACTGTTGGTGCGACTTCGGCAACAAATGTTATGAGCCTTTCCGAAATGCCAAAAGTTAATGGCAAGGATAATACAGCAGGGAAGAGACCAAATATCTGGTATTCTCTCAATGGTAAAATTCGAGCAATCGACGTTCCGAAAATCACCAAAGAAAATCCAACACCACCAGTTGAACCAACAGCTCCAACTAAACCAACTTATGAAATAGAAAAACCATTAAACCCGGCACCAGTAGCTCCAAATTATGAAAAGGAGCCAACACCGCCGACACCAACACCAGATCAACCAGAGCCAAACAAGCCTGTTGAACCAACTTATGAGGTCATTCCAACACCGCCGACTGACCCTGTTTATCAAAATCTTCCAACACCTCCAGCTGTACCAACTGTTCATTTTCGTTACTATAAACTAGCTGTACAGCCACAGGTTAACAAGGAAATTAAAAATAATAATGATGTTGATATTGATAAAACTCTGGTGGCTAAACAATCTGTTGTTAAGTTCCAGCTGAAGACAGCAGATCTCCCTGCTGGACGTGCTAAAACGACTTCCTTTGTGTTGGTAGATCCCCTGCCATCTGGTTATCAATTTAATCTTGAAGCTACAAAAGCTGCCAGTCCTGGCTTTGATGTTTCTTATGATAAAGCAACTAATACAGTCACCTTCAAGGCAACTGCAGCTACTTTAGCTACGTTTAATGCTGATTTGACTAAGTCAGTGGCAACGATTTATCCAACAGTTGTCGGACAAGTTCTTAATGATGGTGCAACTTATAAGAATAATTTCACACTCACGGTCAATGATGCTTATGGTATTAAGTCCAATGTTGTTCGGGTGACAACTCCTGGTAAGCCAAATGATCCAGATAACCCAAATAATAATTACATTAAACCAACTAAGGTTAATAAGAATGAAAATGGCGTTGTTATTGATGGTAAAACAGTTCTTGCCGGTTCAACGAATTATTATGAATTGACTTGGGATTTGGATCAATACAAGAATGACCGCTCTTCAGCAGATACCATTCAAAAAGGATTTTACTATGTAGATGATTATCCAGAAGAAGCGCTTGAATTGCGTCAGGATTTGGTGAAGATTACAGACGCTAATGGCAATAAAGTTACTGGTGTTAGTGTGGATCATTATACTAGTTTGGAAGCAGCTCCTCAAGAAGTTAGAGATGTTCTTTCTAAGGCAGGAATTAGACCTAAAGGTGCTTTCCAAATTTTCCGTGCCGATAATCCAAGAGAATTTTATGATACCTATGTCAAAAATGGAATTGATTTGAAGATTGTATCACCAATGGTTGTAAAAAAACAAATGGGACAAACAGGTGGTAGTTATGAAAATCAAGCTTACCAAATTGACTTTGGTAATGGCTATGCGTCGAATATCGTTATCAATAATGTTCCTAAGATTAACCCTAAGAAAGATGTGACCTTAACACTTGATCCAGCTGATACAAATAATGTTGATGGTCAGACTATTCCACTTAATACAGTCTTTAATTACCGTTTGATTGGTGGCATTATTCCTGCAGATCACTCAGAAGAACTTTTTGAATACAATTTCTATGATGACTACGATCAAACAGGAGATCGTTATACTGGGCAGTATAAAGTTTTCGCCAAGGTGGATATCACTCTTAAAGACGGTTCTGTTATCAAGTCAGGTACTGATTTAACTCAGCATACGACAGCGGAAGTTGATGCAACTAAAGGTGCTCTCACAATTAAGTTCAAAGAAGACTTTTTACGTTCTGTTTCAATTGATTCAGCTTTCCAAGCTGAAAGTTATATCCAAATGAAACGTATTGCAGCTGGTACTTTTGAAAATACTTATATGAATACAGTAAATAAAGTTGCCTATGCGTCTAATACTGTTCGGACTACAACTCCTCAAGCTCCTCGGCCAGAAGTTCCAAAAAGACCAACTCCAGTGAGCTACTTAACTAACAAGCTATCATCAGCACCTGCTACCCTTCCTCAAACAGGAACAACTGATAGTTCTTATATGCCATATTTAGGAGTCATTGCTCTTCTTAGTGTGCTTGGTTTAGGTCAATTAAAACGTAACGAAAAATAGTAGATTAATAGTATTTATCTACATTAGAATAAAAGAGGCTAAGAAAATTGGATCTTAGTCTCTTTTTGTTAAACCAATTCTTATTGGAGCGACTAATTGTTAAAAACTCTAGTCAATCATGAATCCAATCAGATATATTAAATTGATAGGTGGAGATTGTAGTTTGAGATGATAGGGCCAATAATTGTAGTATAGTAAAGTAAGAGAGCTTTTTGCTTAATCTCAACGATGAGAAGAGTAGTAAATAAAAAATGTTAAGATACATTTCTCTTCTAGTGTTTTCTTTAGTAGAAAATTAGATTATTATTTGTTTAATGTTAAATTTGTAACAAGTTTAAAATACGTGTTTAAAATACTTGCAACAAAAATACAGTATTATAGACTAGGAAAGAAGAAGGGGTACTTTATGAAAACAAATCAATTAAATCGTCATTTAGGAAAATTAGCTATAGGTCTTTCTTCAGCTACTTTATTAGCTTTTTTTAGCCAGCAAGCCAATGCTGACACTTATACTGTTCAGTATGGTGATTCATTTTATGCTATTGCAACAAAATATGGGATGAGTCCATATGATTTGGCAGCTAAAAATGGAAAAACAATTTATGATACCATTCTTCCAGGAGATGTTCTGCAAGTAAATGGAGCTAGAGCTAATACATATCAAGTATCCAATCAAGCCACAACTGCACAAGCAACAAATGCAAATTCTGGTGCGGATTCTGATACAGAGAATGTTGTCTTAAATACACCTACAGCAACAGGAAATTCTTATCCAATTGGGCAATGTACGTGGGGAGTGAAATCCTTGGCACCTTGGGCTAGTAATTGGTGGGGGAATGCAAAAGACTGGGCTACAAATGCTGCATATTCAGGCTTCCGTATAGGAACAACTCCTCAAGTTGGCGCTATCGCTGTTTGGAATGGAGGCCAGTATGGTCACGTTGCCTATGTAACTGCTGTAGCCAATAATCGTGCTATCCAAGTTTTAGAGTCCAATTACAAACGTCAAAAACAAATTAATAATTATCGTGGATGGTTTGATCCAACGACATTTTATGGAAAGGTGACTTACATTTATCCTAATTAAGCTTTTCAAGTAGCAATGTATAGGAAAGATTATATCCCAGTATAACCTTTATATGTGAGTTTAAAATTAAGAGTCCTTTGCGACTCTTTTTGTTTTGTTTAAAGCAATTAACTAGATATTTATATCTAATTTTAGAGAAAATATGTTAAAATAATGATAAAAGGAAAGATGTGAATGGGTTATTTCAAGAAGTATAAATTTGATAAATCGAAATTTAAATTAGGCTTGCGAACCTTTAAGACGGGTGTCGCTGTTTTTATTGTTCTTCTGGTCTTTGGTCTTTTTGGCTGGAAAGGATTGCAGATTGGTGCTTTGACGGCTGTTTTCAGTTTGCGTGAAGACTTTGATAAGAGTGTTCATTTTGGAACTTCTCGTATTTTGGGGAATAGTATTGGTGGTTTCTATGCCTTGTTGTTCTTCCTTATCAATTATCTTTTTCATGAACAATTTTGGGTAACATTATTGATTGTCCCTATTTGTACCATGTTAACGATTATGACAAATGTTGCGATGAACAATAAAGCAGGTGTGATTGGCGGTGTTTCTGCTATGTTAATTATTACCTTGTCGATTCCGACAGGAGAAACTGTTTTGTATGTATTTGCGAGAGTATTTGAAACCTTTATGGGAGTTTTTGTTGCCATGATGGTTAATTCTGATGTTGATCGCCTGCGAAAAGTAGTGAAATTAAAAAGCAAAAATTAATGTTAGAAAATATAACATGATCCCTTGACATAGAAATTTTTTCGGACTATAATAGAGCATGAGAAAGGAATTTGCAATGAAGGAAAAGGAATTTCGTCGCAATATGGCTGTTTTTCCCATTGGTAGCGTTATGAAATTAACAGATTTGACGGCACGTCAGATTCGTTATTATGAAGATCAAGCATTGATTAAGCCTGACCGAAATGAAGGAAATCGACGCATGTATTCATTAAATGATATGGATCGCTTGTTGGAAATTAAAGATTACATTTCAGAAGGTTACAATATTGCTGCTATTAAACGGAAATATGCTGAGCGTGAAGCGAAATACAAAAAACCGGTGAGCGAGAAAGATGTTCGTCGAGCCCTTCATAACGACATTTTACAACAAGGTCGCTTTGCTTCTTCCCTTCCACCATTTGGTCGTATGCATTGACCAATATCAATTCTTTAAAATTTCATAAGGAGATACTCATGTCAATTACAGTAGCTGACATTCGTCGCGAAGTGAAAGAAAAAAATGTTACCTTTATCCGTCTGATGTTTTCAGATGTTTTAGGAACGATGAAAAATGTCGAAATTCCGGCGACAGATGAACAGCTGAATAAAGTTTTGTCCAACAAAGTGATGTTCGATGGTTCTTCTATCGAGGGTTTTGTGCGTATCAATGAGTCAGATATGTACCTTTATCCTGACTTGGATACATGGACTGTTTTCCCTTGGGGAGATGAAAATGGCAGTGTCGCAGGACTAATTTGCGATGTTTATACAACAGAAGGAACTCCCTTTAAAGGGGATCCGCGTGGAAACTTGAAGCGTGCTTTGAGACATATGGAAGAACTTGGTTTCAAATCCTTTAATTTGGGCCCTGAACCAGAATTTTTCCTCTTCAAATTGGATGAAAATGGTGATCCAACTCTTGAGGTAAATGATAAGGGGGGCTATTTTGACCTTGCTCCGACGGATCTTGCGGATAACACACGTCGTGAAATTGTCAATGTTTTAACGACAATGGGCTTTGAAGTAGAAGCTAGTCATCATGAAGTAGCTATTGGCCAGCATGAAATTGACTTCAAATATGATGAAGTACTTCGTGCCTGTGATAAGATTCAGTTGTTTAAACTGGTTGTTAAAACAATTGCTCGTAAGCATGGCCTGTACGCAACGTTCATGGCAAAACCAAAATTTGGTATTGCAGGTTCAGGTATGCACTGTAATATGTCACTTTTTGATCAAGATGGTCAAAATGCATTTTTTGATCCAGCAGATCCAAACGGGATGCAATTATCACAAACAGCTTATTATTTTCTTGGCGGCTTGATTAAACATGCCTACAATTATACAGCGATTATGAACCCAACTGTTAACTCATACAAACGTCTGGTTCCGGGATATGAAGCGCCTGTTTATATTGCTTGGGCTGGACGGAACCGTTCTCCGCTTGTTCGTGTGCCAGCTTCACGCGGTATGGGGACTCGTTTGGAATTGCGTTCGGTTGACCCAATGGCGAACCCTTATATTGCTATGGCTGTCCTTCTTGAAGTTGGACTTCATGGGATTGAAAATAAAATTGAGGCTCCTGATCCAATTGAAGAAAATATCTATGTGATGACAGCAGAAGAACGCAAAGAAGCAGGTATTACGGATCTTCCATCTACTTTGCATAATGCGGTGAAGGCACTAACAGAAGATGAAGTTGTAAAAAATGCACTGGGTAGTCATATCTATACAAGTTTTGTAGAAGCCAAACGCATTGAATGGGCAAGTTATGCAACCTTTGTTTCCCAATGGGAAGTAGATAATTATCTTGATTTGTATTAATATTGAAAAAGAGGTTGGGAAATAGTTCTCAGCCTCTTTTGTGGTCAATCTAATTTCATCTTTCAAGGTAGCTTTTCGTTATATTATGGCAAGTGAGTCTGATAGTCGAAAGCTTGTCTTGCTTTAGAGTATCATGCTGAACAATTTTATACATGGAGCAAATCTGTTTAAAAAATTTAAGATTTTCGATATAATAAATAGGACAAAGGGAGGCGAAGCAGATGTATTGTGTGATTGAAATGTATGGTAAAGATGAGCCTTGGTGGTTTTTTGATGGCTGGGAAGCTAATATTGTATCTATACAACATTTTGATAACTATTATACTGCTTTAAAGTATTATAAGCACCAATGGCTGAAGTTGGCAGCTGCTTTTCCTTTTTATAAAAGTCGAAGTGATTTGATGTCTATTTTTTGGAATGTAGGAGATTTGCGCTGGTGTGAAGAATGTGGCGATTCTATCCAGCAATATCATTCTCTTGCTCTGTTAGAAAACGATGACGTTATTCCGAAAGAGAAATTGCGACCGGGCTATAATAAACAAAATCATGTAGGAGCTCCTTGTGCTTGTCCTATAACTTTTAAATAATTTAAAAAATGGTGATTTTTCACCATTTTTTATTGTCTTCTGCGAATAGTATAAAGTGAGGAGGGGATATGGTTCAAAACATTGCACAAGATATTATTTGCCAAGCTAAGGAAAAACAGGCTCAAGATATTTATTTTATCCCAAAGGAAAATAGTTATGAACTGTACATGAGAATTGGTGATGAGCGACGTTTTATACAACAGTATGCATTTGAAAAGATGGCAGCGGTGATTAGTCATTTCAAATTTACTGCTGGGATGAATGTTGGTGAAAAACGTAGAAGCCAACTAGGGTCTTGTGATTATCAATACAGGGATAAGAAAACATCACTGCGGTTGTCAACAGTAGGGGATTATCGCGGATATGAAAGTCTTGTGATTCGTTTATTGCATGATGAAAAAGCAGAGTTGAAGTTTTGGTTTACTCAAATTCCAGAGTTGAAAGGACGACTCAAGCAACGTGGACTTTATCTTTTTTCAGGACCGGTAGGGAGTGGCAAAACCACTCTTATGCATCAGCTGGCTCAAGAACGTTTTGCCGATGAGCAAATCATGTCTATCGAAGATCCTGTTGAAATTAAGCAAGACAGAATGTTGCAATTGCAATTGAATGAAGCGATTGGCTTAACTTATGAAAGTTTGATTAAACTTTCTCTTCGACATCGTCCAGATTTATTGATTATTGGAGAAATTCGAGATACAGAAACAGCACGGGCGGTTGTACGAGCCAGCTTGACAGGAGTGACGGTCTTTTCAACGATTCATGCTAAAAGTGTGCGAGGCGTTTATGAACGATTGCTAGAGTTGGGAGTGACAGAAGCAGAGCTGAAAATTGTCTTGCAAGGTATTTGTTACCAACGTCTAATTGCGAAAGGAGGAATAGTGGATTTTGTCAGTGAAAGGTATCAAGAACACGATCCAAGCGAATGGAATAGGCAAATTGATCAACTTTATGCAGCAGGACATATCAATCTTGAACAGGCAAAAGCGGAAAAAATTATCCACAGTTAAGCAGAAAAAAGTCGTAGAGTTACTAAATAATTTTTTTTCTAGTGGTTTTCACTTGGCAGAAATTATTGATTTTTTGAAACGGAGTGCTTTGTTAGAAAAAGCCTATGTGGAAAAGATGAAAGAGGGTTTGGCAACTGGAAAGCCTTTTTCAGACATCATGGCAAGTTTAGGTTTTTCGGATAATGTAGTAACACAGCTTTCATTGGCAGAATTGCATGGAAATTTATCGCTCAGTTTGAGTAAAATTGAAGAGTATTTGGAAAATATCTCAAAAGTCAAGAAAAAGTTAATCGAAGTGGCGACTTATCCATTTATTTTATTCATTTTTCTAGTGTTTATTATGTTAGGATTGCGCAATTATTTGTTACCGCAGTTGGAGAGTCAGAATATTGCAACACAACTGATTAGTCGTTTACCACAAATTTTTCTGGGTTCAGTAGGAGTTGTTTTTGCTTTGTTTGCGATCGGTTTTTATTGGTTTAGAAAAAGCTCACAAATAAGAGTATTTAGTTTGTTGTCTCGCCTTCCTTTTTGGGGCACTTTTGTTCAAACCTATTTGACAGCTTATTATGCGAGAGAATGGGGGAATATGATTGGTCAAGGCTTAGAACTCAGTCAGATTTTCCAGATGATGCAAGGACAGCGCTCTGCTATGTTTCAAGAAATTGGAAAAGATTTAGAAGTAGCACTGCAAAATGGTCAGGAATTTTCACAAGTAGTTAAACATTATCCATTTTTTAAAAAAGAATTGGGCTTGATGATCGAATATGGGGAAGTGAAATCCAAATTGGGGTGCGAATTAGAAGTTTATGCTCAAAAAACGTGGGAGGTGTTTTTTAAACGTGTTCATCAAGCGATGAATATCATTCAGCCATTAGTATTTATCTTTGTGGCGTTAATGATTGTATTGTTGTATGCAGCCATGTTGCTGCCAATTTATCAAAATATGGAGGTTCAATTGTGAAAAAAATTAAAAATTTAAAGGTTAAAGCTTTTACTTTAGTGGAAATGTTGGTCGTGCTTTTAATTATTAGTGTTTTAATGCTCTTATTTGTGCCGAATTTGACCAAGCAAAAGGAAGCAGTAACAGAAAAAGGAAATGCAGCTGTGGTCAAAGTTGTAGAGAGCCAAGCGGAACTTTTTGAGGTCAATCATAGCAATGAAAAAGCAACGCTTTCAAAATTAGTCACTGAAGGCACGATTACAGATAAGCAGGCAGCGTCATATAAGGCTTACTATGCGAAACATACAAAAGAAACTCGTTCTGTTGCAGATTAAGGGATTTACAATTTTGGAAAGTTTGCTGACTTTGTTTGTAGCGAGTTTTTTATTACTTGCTGTGTCAGGGGCTGTCCGTTCTTCTTTTGAACAAGTGGAAGAGCAGATTTTCTTTCTTGAGTTTGAGCATTTTTACCGAGAAAGTCAGAAGTTGAGTAATGCTAGTCAAAGGCAATTGGACATGAATTTTTCTCGTGAGCGAATTTCTAATGGGTACAATTCTTTATCAATTCCTCGCTCGGTTCACGCTCCAGATGATTTAACACTTCGTTTTGATAAGGCAGGTGGTAATTCCTCGCTTGGTAAGATTGTATTTCAGACGAAAAGACAGACAATTACGTATCAATTATATCTAGGAAATGGAAAATTTAAGAAAACAATATGTTAGAGGGACAATTTTATTAGAAGCACTGCTTGCGTTAGCTATTTTTGCGACAATTGTAACCCTGTTGTTGGGACAAATTCACCAGTCTCGAAAACTAGAAAATGAGTTATTGAAAAAAGAAGAAGTCTTAAGGGTAGCGAAGATGGCCTTGCAAACAAATCAAAGGCATTTAACAATGAACGGTATTGAAGTACGTGTCGAAAAAAGCCAACAAGATATTCGGGTTTATCATGGGAAGGAGCTGATTTTTGGTGTTCAAAGCAAATAAAGTAAAAGCTTTTACACTTTTAGAGGCTCTGATTGCCCTATTCGTACTCAGTGGAAGTGTGTTGCTATTTCAATCTATGACGCGTCTTCTGGCTTCTGAAGTCCAAACTCGACAACACAGTGAACAGCGAGAATGGCTTTTGTTTGCCGATCAACTAGAAGTGGAGTTGACGCGTTCTTCATTTGAAAAAGTGGAGAATAATCGTTTATACATGAAGCAAGATGGTAAGGTAATTGCATTTGGAAAAGCAAGTGGACAAGATTTCAGGAAAACCAATGCGAATGGGAAAGGTTATCAGCCCATGGTTTATGATGTGAAAAAAGCAGAAATTTCACAGGAAAATGAGCTAGTTCGTATTCGATTACTGTTTAAGAGAGGATTGGAAAGGGAATTCATCTATCGTGTGGAAACAAAAAGTTAAAGCAGGTATTATGCTCCATGCCCTTTTTATGACAGCTGTCTTTAGCTTGCTTTTGCAATTTTATCTTCATCGTCAGACCGCTAGTCATAGAAATTTTACTCTAAACCGAGAACGACTACAGGCGTATGCAATGGCAGTTATCGCAAACGAAGATTCTAGACACAGAGAATTTGATAAAGGACATGTCCAAGAGCAACAAGGTGAGAAAGAGCTCATTCTGACAGTAACAATGAAGACAGGTCGCCATTATCAATTTCGTTTTCCGTTTGAGAAGACCAAACTAACCAATGACAATCGAGACAAATAATCGAGAATGGTACAGGAGCTACTAGTGAGCAACTAGGGATTCGCTCGCCAAAAGAATGAAATTTTGGTATGATAGGGAGCGGAGGATGCTATGAATTTTGAAAAAATTGAACAGGCCTATACACTCCTGTTAGAAAATATCCAAGAAATCCAAAATGCTCTTTTAACGAATTTTTATGATGCCTTGGTAGAGCAAAACGGGATTTATCTGGATGGAAAGACAGAGCTAGCCATTGTCAAAAAAAATAATGAAATACTAAACTCTTTGAAATTAAGTAAAGAAGAATGGCGCAGGAGCTACCAATTTTTACTGATGAAGGCAGCCCAAACGGAGCCTTTGCAAGCCAATCATCAATTTACTCCGGATTCTATTGGTTTTATCGTAACATTTCTCATTGACCAATTGAGTAATAAAGAACATATTGATGTTTTGGAAATTGGTAGCGGAATGGGGAATTTAGCAGAGACCATTCTCAATAATACAAAGAAAAATGTGGATTACCTAGGACTAGAATTGGACGATTTGTTAATTGATGTATCAGCTAGCATAGCAGATGTGATGGATGCAAAGGTTAGTTTTGTACAAGGTGATGCAGTGCGCCCACAAGTATTAAAAGAAAGTGATGTGATTGTTAGCGATTTGCCGATTGGCTATTATCCGGATGATCACATTGCATCGCGCTATGAAGTGGCTAGTACTCAAGAGCATACCTATGCCCATCATTTGTTAATGGAACAATCGCTCAAGTATCTGAAACCAGGCGGTTATGCGATATTTCTTGCGCCAAATAATTTATTAACTAGTAGGCAGAGTCAATTATTGAAAAATTGGTTGCAAAAGTATGTTCAGATAGTTTCAATGATTGCGTTGCCGGAATCCCTTTTTGGAAATGCAGCGTATGCCAAAACAATTTTTGTGCTCAAAAAGCAAGACGAACAAGCTATTCAGCCATTTGTTTATGCTTTGTCTGATTTACAAAATCAAGCTGCCTTATTGACTTTTAGCGAAAAATTCCAAAATTGGAGGCAAGAAAGTGAAATTTAAACAAGTTTTTGATATAATAAATGAAAACGCTTAAAAGAGGTAACTTATGTCAAAAACAATTTCAATCAATGCTGGAAGTTCCAGTTTAAAATGGCAATTATACGAAATGCCAGCTGAAAAAGTCATTGCTAAAGGGCTGATTGAACGGATTGGTCTCAAAGATTCTATTTCAACGGTCAAATTTGATGGTCGAGCAGAGAAACAAATTCTAGATATTGATGATCACACACAAGCTGTAAAAATTTTATTAGATGACTTGATGCGCTTTGACATTATTCGATCTTATGATGAAATCACGGGTGTTGGTCATCGTGTTGTTGCAGGTGGTGAATATTTTAAAGAATCTGCACTTGTTGACAGCGAAGAAGTGATTCAAAAAGTTGAAGAGTTGGCACTTCTTGCGCCCCTTCATAACAAAGCAAATGCAGCAGGTATTCGTGCCTTTAAAGAGTTGTTGCCGGATATTACAAGTGTTGTTGTATTTGACACATCATTCCATACGACGATGCCTGAAAAAGCTTATCGTTATCCATTACCAACTAAATATTATACTGAAAATAAGGTACGTAAATATGGAGCGCATGGTACAAGTCATCAGTATGTTGCGAAGGAAGCTGCTAAAGTACTTGGTAAGCCACTAGAAGAGCTGAAGTTGATTACTTGTCATATTGGGAACGGGGCTTCTATTACAGCGGTTAAAGAAGGTAAATCTGTTGATACTTCAATGGGCTTTACACCGCTAGGGGGAGTAATGATGGGAAGCCGCACAGGAGATATTGATCCAGCGATTATTCCTTATTTGATAGAGCATACAGAAGATTTTAACACACCAGAAGATATTAATCGTATTTTAAATCGTGAGTCAGGCCTCTTAGGGGTATCTGAGAAATCTAGCGACATGCGTGATATTCATGCTGCTATGCGAGCTGGTGATGCTAAAGCACAGTTGGCGAATGATATCTTTGTTGATCGTATTCAAAAATATATTGGTCAATATTTGGCTGTTTTAAACGGAGCGGATGCCATTATCTTTACTGCTGGAATTGGTGAGAATTCTGTGACGATTCGTCGATTAGTTATTGAGGGAATTTCTTGGTTTGGTTGTGAACTTGACCCGGAAAAGAATGTCTTTGGTAACTATGGAGATATTTCAATGCCAGATTCCAAGGTTCGAGTGTTGGTTATTCCAACGGATGAAGAATTGGTTATTGCGCGTGATGTTGAACGATTTAAAAATAAAAAATGAAATGTTAAAAGATTGAACTTAGAGCAATCATATAGCAGAAAAGGCTGGTTTTATCCAGTCTTTTTATTTCTAGTTATGAAGTAGCAGATTATTTAGATCATAGATTGAATGTTCAAGAGACAATGGTAAAAGTATACTTTGATCTTGTACAGAAAACATATAGATGCTTCATTGTTTACAAAAGATAACTAAATTTGCTTTTGAAGCCTTTTGGTTGTACCGCCCTTCTTTTTTGAACTATACCAATTCTGTTGTTGACAAATTCACAATAAAAGTATATACTGACTTAGCTTGTTTTGTATAGCTTATATTAGCCTATACCAATTTATAGAATAAAGGAGGATATAGCAATTTTTAATTGTTATAAGTATTAGTATGTGTGGAATTGTCGGAGTAGTTGGAAATCGGAATGCAACAGATATTTTAATGCAAGGTTTAGAAAAATTAGAATATCGTGGCTATGATTCAGCGGGAATCTTTGTGACAAATGGAAAAACATCCAGCTTAGTCAAATCGGTTGGTCGTATTGCTGACCTTCACTCAAAAATCGGTATTGATGTCTCTGGAACAGCTGGTATTGGGCATACGCGTTGGGCAACGCACGGAAAACCAAGTGAAAGTAACGCGCATCCGCATACTTCTCAAACTGGGCGCTTTGTTTTAGTGCATAATGGCGTCATCGAAAATTACCTAGATATTAAGAATACGTATCTTGCTGGACATGATTTGAAAGGTCAAACAGATACAGAAATTGCTGTTCACTTGATTGGAAAATTCATTGAGGAAGACGGATTCACAGTATTAGATGCGTTTAAAAAAGCACTGCACATCATTGAGGGTTCCTATGCTTTTGCTTTAATGGATGCAGAAGATGCGGATACAGTTTATGTTGCCAAAAATAAATCACCTCTTTTGATTGGCTTAGGAGAAGGCTATAATATGGTCTGCTCAGATGCTATGGCAATGATTCGTGAAACAAGTGAATTCATGGAAATCCATGATAAAGAATTGGTCATTGTGACAAAAGACAGTGTTCAAGTACAAGATTATGATGGTCATGTTATTGAGCGTGAAAGTTACACGGCAGAGCTTGATTTGTCCGACATCGGTAAGGGAACCTATCCTTACTATATGTTGAAAGAAATTGATGAGCAGCCAACAGTGATGCGTAAGTTGATTCAAGCATATACAGACGATAATGATCAAGTAGTTGTCAATCCAGCTATTATAAACGCTGTTCAAGAGGCTGATCGCTTGTATATTTTAGCGGCTGGAACTTCTTATCATGCTGGATTTGCAACCAAGCGGATGCTAGAAGAATTGACGGACACACCTGTAGAATTAGGGATTTCTTCAGAATGGGGCTACAGATGGCCATTACTGAGCAAGAAACCAATGTTTATCCTGATTAGCCAATCTGGTGAAACAGCTGATAGCCGTCAGGTTTTGGTCAAAGCGAATGCTATGGGAATCCCAAGCTTGACTGTAACCAATGTACCAGGCTCCACTTTGTCTCGTGAAGCGACTCATACAATGTTGCTGCATGCTGGACCAGAAATTGCTGTTGCTTCAACTAAGGCTTATACGGCACAGATTGCGACTCTGGCTTTTCTAGCAAAAGCAGTTGGAGATGCCAACGGCAATGAAAAAGCAAAGCAATTTGATTTAGTACACGAATTATCCATTGTAGCGCAAGCTATTGAGGCTACGCTATCTGAAAAGGATAGTATTGATGACAAAGTGCGTGCTTTACTTGCTACCACACGTAATGCTTTTTATATCGGGCGTGGTCAAGATTATTATGTTGCCATGGAGGCTAGTCTAAAGTTAAAAGAAATTTCCTATATTCAGTGTGAAGGATTTGCTGCAGGAGAATTAAAACATGGTACGATTTCTTTGATCGAAGATGGCACACCAGTGCTGGCCTTGATTTCTTCTGATGAGCAATTGGCTCGGCATACTCGTGGGAATGTATCAGAAGTTGGGGCGCGTGGTGCAAATGTCTTGACCATTGTAGAAGAAAATGTAGCAAAAGAAGGAGACGATATTATTTTGATGTCTGTTCATCCATATTTGTCACCGATTTCTATGGTTGTTCCAACGCAATTGATAGCTTATTTTGCTACACTACAACGCGGACTAGATGTGGATAAACCACGGAACTTAGCTAAGTCTGTTACCGTAGAATAGAGAAAAGAATCATCAAGTACAGTACTTG
Organism: Streptococcus sp. SI1; assembly: GCF_030439945.1. Classification (NCBI taxonomy): domain Bacteria; kingdom Bacillati; phylum Bacillota; class Bacilli; order Lactobacillales; family Streptococcaceae; genus Streptococcus; species Streptococcus sp. SI1. Next base: position 124,966 of record NZ_JAQFJE010000005.1, on the reverse strand, counting down.
ATGATTTTTTGTAGTATTGACATAAAGTTAAAAAGTTAATTTTGGTGAAATTGTGGAAAATGAAATTAGAAAAACTATTATTAAGATTATAGTTCAAAATATCAAAAATTATGTAATTTTTTACAAAAATCTATTGACTTTTTGTTTGGAATACTGTATAATTACAATTGTAAACGGAAAGAGACAAAATCCGTTACACTCGCCAAAACAAGATGAATTTCTAGAGGTATTTTGCTAAAAGAATTTCATCTCTATTTTGGGAGACAATAAAAATTATGTAAACTATTAAACTGCCTTTGATAAATATAAATCCAAAAGATAGAGTTGCTCACTTTGTCTTATATTTTAAGCAGTTTCAAAAATTATGTAAAACATAAGCGAGGTGCAGATATGAATAATAATTATAACAACTTTGATAATATGGATGATCTTTTCAATCAATTGATGGGAAGAATGGGTGGTTTTAACAGCGAAAATCGGCGTTATCTTATCAATGGACGTGAAGTGACACCAGAAGAATTTGCACAATATCGTGCAACAGGTAAATTACCGAAGCAAGTAGCGGAAGGTCAGGCATCACAAATGCAAGGACAAGCAGGTGAGCTTAAACAAGATGGTATTTTAATGAAGTTAGGGCGTAATTTGACAGAAGAAGCACGTCAAGATATGTTAGATCCTGTTATTGGACGCAATAAGGAAATTCAAGAAACGGCTGAAATTCTTTCTCGGCGGACGAAAAACAATCCAGTATTAGTCGGAGACGCTGGAGTTGGTAAGACTGCAGTTGTCGAAGGTTTAGCGCAAGCGATTGTTAATGGAGATGTTCCTGCAGCCATTAAGAATAAAGAGATTGTTTCTATTGATATTTCTGGTTTAGAAGCAGGGACACAGTATCGTGGTAGTTTTGAAGAAAATATTCAAAATTTAGTATCTGAAGTGAAAGAGGCTGGCAATATCATTCTCTTCTTTGATGAAATTCATCAAATTCTGGGCGCTGGAAGCACAGGCGGTGATAGTGGATCAAAAGGTCTAGCAGATATTTTGAAACCGGCTTTATCTCGTGGTGAACTGACAGTTATTGGTGCGACGACTCAGGATGAATATCGAAATACCATTTTGAAGAATGCAGCTCTAGCTCGTCGCTTCAATGAAGTAAAAGTCAATGCCCCATCTGCAGAAGATACTTACAAGATTTTGCAAGGAATTCGTGATTTATACGAAAAACACCACAATGTCATCTTGCCAGATGACGTGTTAAAAGCTGCCGTGGATTTCTCTATTCAATACATTCCGCAACGCAGCTTGCCAGATAAAGCGATTGACCTGGTGGATGTGACAGCGGCTCATTTAGCAGCTCAACATCCTGTTACAGATGTGCATACAGTAGAACGTGAAATTGCGGAGCAAAAGAAAAAGCAAGAAGCTGCGGTTGAAAAAGAAGACTTTGAAACTGCTTTGAATGCCAAGATGCGTATTGAAGAGCTAGAAAAAAAGATTGAAAATCATACGGAAGACATGAAAGTAACTGCAACTGTCAATGATGTAGCAGAATCTGTAGAACGTATGACGGGCATTCCTGTTTCCCAAATGGGGACTAGTGATATTGAACGGTTGAAAGAGATGAATGCGCGATTGAAGACAAAAGTCATTGGACAAAACGAAGCAGTTGAAGCAGTGGCGCGCGCTATTCGTCGGAATCGTGCAGGTTTTGATGAAGGAAATCGTCCGATTGGTAGCTTTCTCTTTGTTGGCCCAACTGGTGTTGGAAAAACAGAGCTAGCGAAGCAATTAGCGCTTGATATGTTTGGTACTAAAGAAGCCATTATCCGTTTGGACATGTCTGAATACTCTGACCGCACAGCTGTGTCGAAATTGATTGGTACAACAGCTGGTTATGTGGGGTATGATGACAATAGCAACACGTTGACAGAACGTGTTCGTCGGAATCCTTACTCTATCATCTTGCTGGACGAAATTGAAAAAGCCGATCCACAAGTCATCACATTGTTACTACAAGTTTTGGACGATGGACGTCTGACAGATGGACAAGGAAATACTGTCAACTTTAAGAACACAGTTATTATTGCTACATCAAATGCTGGATTTGGGTATGAAAGCTTTACTGGTGATGAGGAAAAGGATAGGAAGATTATGGATCGCTTAAAACCATACTTCCGCCCAGAATTCTTGAATCGCTTCAATGCAGTCATTGAATTCTCTCATCTTGGTAAAGAAGATTTAGCCGAAATCGTCGACTTGATGTTGGATGAGGTCAACCAAACACTTGCTAAGAAAGACATTATGCTAACAGTAACAGATGCGGCCAAACATTATCTAGCAGAAGAGGGATATGATGAAGTTATGGGTGTTCGTCCGCTTCGTCGTGTGATTGAGCAACAAATCCGTGATAAGGTAACAGACTATCATCTTGATCATTTAGATGCGAAACATCTTCTTGCATATTTGAAAGATGATGAATTAGTTATCGAAGAAGCGAAAGAGCATCAAACGAAAAAATAAACAGAAGGGTAACGCCGGAGCGGATTTCCGGCGTTTTTTAAGTGTGCTTAATTTTCAGGTCCAAGAGTGAACAGTTGCTTGTGTAATTCTTGGTCTTTTTGTTACCGCTTACATCTTTTATAATAGAGTTAGAAAGAACAAATAAAATAGAAAAAAGGAGAGTTAAAATGAACATCATTTTAAACATTCTGAACTGGTTCTCGCAAAACATTTTGCAGAATCCGGCCTTCTTTGTAGGTCTTTTAGTTCTAATTGGCTATGCTCTGTTGAAAAAACCAGCGCATGATGTCTATGCCGGTTTCATCAAAGCAACAGTTGGTTATATGCTGCTGAACGTTGGGGCTGGAGGTTTGGTAACAACTTTCCGTCCGATTTTAGCGGCTCTGAACTTTAAGTTTAAGATTGGTGCAGCGGTAATTGACCCTTACTTTGGATTAACAGCGGCAAATACAAAGATTGCAGAGGAATTTCCAAACTTTGTTGGAGCAGCAACAACGGCGCTGTTGATTGGTTTTGGTGTCAATATTCTGCTCGTTGCTCTTCGGAAAATTACAAAAGTGCGGACGCTGTTCATTACAGGTCATATCATGGTACAGCAGGCAGCGACTGTTTCATTGATGGTTCTTCTCCTTGTTCCTCAATTGCGCAATAGTTGGGGTGTGCTGGCAATCGGTGTTATCTGTGGACTTTACTGGGCTGTCAGTTCCAATATGACGGTGGAAGCAACACAACGTTTAACGGGTGGTGGCGGTTTTGCGATTGGTCACCAACAACAATTTGCGATTTGGTTTGTGGATAAAGTTGCAGGTAAGTTTGGTAAGAAGGAAGAAAATCTTGATAACTTGAAATTACCAAAATTCCTGTCTATTTTCCATGATACAGTGGTTGCATCTGCAACTTTGATGCTAGTCTTCTTTGGATCAATCCTCCTAATCTTGGGGCCAGATATCATGTCCAATGCAAAAGTCATTACATCAGGTACAGTTTACAACCCTGCTAAGCAAGATTTTTTCATGTATATCATTCAAACAGCCTTTACTTTCTCAGTTTATCTCTTTGTCTTGATGCAAGGGGTGCGAATGTTTGTAGCAGAATTGACGAATGCCTTCCAAGGTATCTCTAACAAATTGCTTCCTGGTTCATTCCCGGCTGTGGACGTTGCAGCTTCTTATGGTTTTGGTTCACCAAATGCGGTGCTTTCAGGATTTGCTTTTGGCTTAATTGGTCAATTGATTACCATTATGCTCTTAATTATCTTTAAGAATCCAATTCTGATTATCACTGGTTTTGTTCCAGTATTCTTTGATAATGCAGCGATTGCAGTTTATGCAGATAAGCGCGGCGGCTGGAAAGCGGCGGTTATCCTGTCCTTTATTTCAGGTGTATTGCAAGTAGCGCTTGGTGCTCTCTGTGTGGCACTTCTCGGTCTGGCTTCTTACGGTGGTTACCATGGAAATATTGACTTTGAATTCCCTTGGCTTGGTTTTGGTTATCTTTTCAAATATCTTGGCATTGTAGGTTACATTCTTGTTTGTGTATTCTTGCTGATTATTCCGCAGTTGCAATTTGCCAAAGCAAAAGACAAGGAAGCATACTACCGTGGTGATGTCCAAGCGGAAGAAGAATAAAAATAGATTTAATTAACGGAGGAAAATAATATGGTTAAGGTATTAACAGCATGCGGAAATGGCATGGGTTCATCTATGGTGATTAAGATGAAAGTAGAAAATGCTCTACGTAAACTGGGGCAAACAGATTTTACTGTCAATTCATGCAGTGTAGGTGAAGCAAAAAGCCTTGCTTCAGGTTATGATATCGTCATCGCTTCTCTGCATCTGATTCATGAATTGGATGGGCGGACAAACGGTCAATTGATTGGTCTAGATAATTTGATGGACGATAAAGAAATTACTGAAAAACTATCACAGGTACTGGAATGATGTGGCTGAGATTTATCTCAGTCTCATCGCTTAAGAAATTGATATAGAGGCTTTGGACAATTGTCCAAGCCTCATTCACTTAAAAAAGATATGTGGGACTAAAAACGTAGAAAAATGGGAGTTAGGGTGCTCTTTTATTAGCGCTAGCTTTCTACTTTGCAGTCTGTTTGAAGTTCCCATTTTCTACGAAAGGAAGAAGCAATGAATTTAAAGCAAGCATTGATTGAAAACAACTCCATTCGTTTAGGTCTTTCGGCTTCAACTTGGCAAGAAGCGGTCAAACTTGCTGTTGACCCGTTAATTGAAAGCGGAGCTGTTAAGCCTGAATATTATGATGCTATCATCGAATCGACAGAAGGGTACGGTCCTTATTATATATTGATGCCAGGTATGGCTATGCCGCATGCACGACCAGAAGCTGGTGTTCAAAGAGATGCGTTCTCTTTGGTGACGTTGAAGGAGCCTGTAACTTTCTCGGATGGGAAAGGGGTGAGTGTCTTGTTGGCTCTTGCAGCAACTAGTTCACAAATCCATACTAGCGTGGCTATTCCGCAGATTATTGCCTTGTTTGAATTAGAAAATTCAATCGCGCGACTAGAGGCCTGTAAAAGTGAGGAAGAAGTGTTCGCCATGATTGATGAATCAAAAAATAGTCCATATTTAGAAGGATTAGATTTAGATAGTTAGTAACTGGTTTGATTTAAGCCATTAGAAAATAGAAAGAGAAAAATTATGACAAAACGATTACCGAATTTACAAGTAGCACTGGATCATTCTGATTTGCAAGGAGCCATTAAAGCGGCTGTGTCAGTTGGCCATGAAGTAGATGTCATTGAAGCAGGGACAGTTTGTCTCTTGCAGGTGGGTAGCGAGTTGGTAGAAGTCTTACGCAGTCTTTTTCCAGATAAAATTATCGTTGCCGATACGAAATGTGCTGATGCTGGTGGGACAGTTGCTAAAAATAATGCCGTACGCGGTGCTGACTGGATGACTTGTATCTGTTGTGCTACGATTCCTACCATGAAAGCAGCTCTTAAAGCTATTAAAGAAGAACGTAGTAACCGTGGCGAAATTCAAGTAGAACTCTATGGAGATTGGACTTTTGAGCAAGCACAGCAATGGCTTGATGCTGGTATTTCTCAAGCTATTTATCACCAATCACGTGACGCTCTACTTGCAGGTGAAACGTGGGGTGAAAAAGACCTTAACAAGGTTAAAAAACTCATTGAAATGGGCTTCCGTGTGTCTGTAACTGGTGGACTTAGTGTTGATACTTTGAAACTCTTTGAAGGAGTGGATGTTTTCACCTTTATCGCAGGACGTGGGATTACGGAAGCAGAAAATCCTGCTGGGGCAGCACGTGCATTTAAAGATGAAATCAAACGGATCTGGGGGTAGAATCTATGGCACGTCCAATTGGTATTTATGAAAAGGCAACGCCTAAACATTTTACGTGGCTGGAACGATTAAACTTTGCCAAGGAACTTGGTTTTGATTTTGTGGAATTATCCATTGATGAGAGTGATGAGCGTTTGGCACGTTTGGACTGGTCCAAGGAAGAACGTCTAGAACTGGTTAAAGCAATTTTTGAGACAGGGGTGCGGATTCCCACCATTACTTTTAGCGGACATCGCCGTTATCCACTGGGATCCAACGATCCTGAAAAAGAAGCGCGTGCTCTTGAAATGATGGAAAAATGTATCGAGTTTGCACAGGACATTGGTATTCGTAATATCCAGCTGGCTGGCTACGATGTTTACTACGAAGAGAAGTCTCCTAAAACACGTGCACGCTTCCTTAAAAATTTACGTCAGGCCTGTACTTGGGCTGAAGAAGCGCAAGTTATCTTATCAATTGAAATCATGGATGATCCTTTCATCAATTCGATTGAAAAATATCTAGCTGTCGAAAAAGAAATTGACTCTCCTTATCTTTTTGTCTATCCTGATACAGGAAATGTCTCAGCTTGGGGCAATGATCTCTGGAGTGAATTCTACATTGGGCACAAATCTATCGCAGCTATTCACTTAAAAGATACTTATGCTGTCACAGAAAGTTCAAAAGGTCAATTTCGTGATGTGCCATTTGGTCAGGGCTGTGTCGATTGGGAAGCCATGTTTGATGTTTTGAAGAAAACAAATTATAATGGTCCATTTTTAATTGAAATGTGGTCTGAAAATTGTGAAACGGTAGAAGAAACGCGTGCGGCCATTAAAGAAGCACAAGAGTTCCTCTATCCTTTAATGGAGAAAGCGGGGTTAAAATAGAAATGGCAAAATTATTATCAGAAATGCGCCAACGTGTCTGTGATGCTAATAAATCACTGCCAGTACATGGACTCGTCAAATTTACTTGGGGGAATGTTTCCGAAGTTGACCGTGAAGCAGGGCTTATTGTTATTAAACCTTCTGGTGTTGACTATGACAAATTGACACCTGAAAATATGGTGGTAACGGACTTGGATGGAAATATTGTCGAAGGTGATCTCAATCCATCTTCGGATTTACCAACACATGTTGAGCTTTATAAGGCTTGGCCGGAAGTTGGGGGTATTGTTCATACGCATTCAACAGAAGCTGTTGGTTGGGCGCAAGCTGGGCGCGATATTCCTTTCTATGGAACAACACACGCAGACTATTTCTATGGTCCGGTACCTTGCGCACGTTCCTTGACAGCAGCTGAAGTTGATACTGCCTATGAAAAAGAAACTGGGACAGTTATTATTGAAGAATTTACCAATCGTGGATTGGATCCAGTAGCCGTTCCTGGTATTGTCGTTCGCAATCACGGACCATTTACTTGGGGTAAAAATCCAGAACAGGCTGTTTATCATGCAGTTGTGCTTGAAGAAGTAGCGAAAATGAATCGTCTCACAGAACAAATCAATCCACGTGTCGAACCAGCACCAAAATACATTATGGATAAACATTACTTGCGTAAACATGGTCCAAACGCTTACTATGGACAGAAAAAGTAAGAACAATGATAAGAAATATCTTAAGGAGTGGAACGATCACCATGATTGCAAAGTGTCATGCTGGTCAGTTCCACACCTTCCTTTTCTCATTTTGTCTCCGTAAAAACTCAAGATAGCCAAATAATAACGAGGTGTTTCAATTGCGTAGGAAGATGTGTGAAAAGATGTTATAATAATTTACAATCCCTTTCAAGGAGTAAATGATGATATTATTGGACCAAACAAGTTGTGACTTACTAAGATACCTCATTCAGTTGAAAGAGCCAGAAACGATTATGACGATTTCACGGGCAACCAATCAATCGCGGAGGAAGATTTATTATCATTTGGAAAAAATCAATGACGCTTTGGCAGAGGTTGGTGAAATGATTAGCAGTCGTCCGAGAGTTGGGATTGTGTTAACTGCACAGCAAAAGGAATTATGCCAATCCTTGCTGGAAGGAGTCGATTCTTATAGTTATGTCATGAGCATGACCGAGCGCATGCAGTTGACCGTTCTGTATATTTGTGTTGCAAACAAGCGTGTCACCATTGAACAACTGATGGAATTGACCGAGGTGTCTCGGAATACCGTTCTTAATGATTTGAACGAAATCCGCAATCAGTTAGCTTCAGAGCAGTATCAAGTCAACCTTACATCCACAAAAGCGCAAGGATATCTTTTGAAATGTCATCCGCTCAATAAAATCCAATATGTACATTCTCTCTTGTATCACATTTTTGCAGAGGGAAATCATAGTTTTGTTACGATTTTAACAAAGAAGATAAGGAATTTTGTTGGTGATGAAATTCTTCTGTCGGATGATTTACAAGACTTTCTTAACCAAAGGGTACAAGATGTAGAGCAAGATTTGGGTAAGAAAATCAATCGCCATGAAATCAAATTTATGTTGCAAGTCTTGCCATATCTTCTGTTGAGTTGTCGAAATATGGCTTTAGGTGAGGAAGAACAGGAAGATTTGAAGCGTGAGTTTACCTTGATTCGCAAGCGGATTGAATATCAAGCAGCTAAACATTTGAATAACAATTTAGGGGCGACATTTGGCTTGAAACTAAATGATATTGAGATTTCACTCTTAACTGTTCTTTTGCTTTCTTACCGGAAAGATCGGGATATTCATGCAACCAGTCAAGATTTTGTCCAATTAAAAGAAGCGATTGATGAGTTTATCTGGCGTTTTGAAGTTAGTTCGAACTTTGAAATTGAAAATAAAGAAGATTTGTTGCGGAATTTGTTGACGCATTGCAAAGCTCTACTATTTCGTAAAACCTACGGCATTCTGTCTAAAAATCCATTGACAAGACAGATCAAGGAAAAATATGCAGATTTGTTTGCAGTCACTAAGTCCTGTTCCGTGATTCTAGAGGAAGCTTGGCTTATTTCATTAACTGATGATGAAGTTGCTTACCTTGCCTTGCACATGGGTGGGTTCTTAAAACACAATCGTGCTGAAAAACAAGATGCCAAACGGATTTATTTAGTCTGCGATGAAGGAGTAGCTGTGCAGAAATTGCTACTCAAACAGTGCTTGTATCATTTACCAAATGAAAATTTAGGTGCTGTTTTTACGACGGAACAATTCAAGAGTGTGGAAGATATTTTAGATGTGGACTTATTGATTACGACAAATGATGGGCTGGAAACCACTTTACCAACGATACAAGTTCAGCCTATTTTGGATTATGAAGATGTATTAAATATTACTTCTTTTGTCAAAGATCAAACTCTTTCAACTAAAGGAGTACGATTTAGTCAAGAGTTAGAGCACCTTTTAGCGTCTTACATCAAAGATTCAGCTCGGACACAAGAGCTGAAAAATAAAATTCAAAAACTTGTAAATGAAGAATTATTATCAACTTCAACGGAAGAATGAAAGAATGGATGACTAGCTAGGGATAGAATTCCCGGCTTTTTTAAGTACTAAAAATAGTCCAATCTTGAACACAGCCTTGTGTTTTATTTGGTCTTTTTTTCTCTCTTAGAGCAGATTATACTAAAAATAGAAATATAACATTATCTTGAGGAGGAACAATCATGCCAAATGTAAAAGAAATTACAAGAGAATCTTGGATTTTATCCACTTTCCCAGAATGGGGCACCTGGCTCAATGAAGAAATTGAAGAGGAAGTCGTGCCTGAGGGTAACTTTGCTATGTGGTGGTTAGGGAATTGTGGTGTTTGGATTAAGACACCAGGTGGTGCTAATGTGGTTATGGATCTTTGGTCTAACCGCGGAAAATCAACAAAGAAAGTAAAAGATATGGTGCGGGGGCACCAAATGGCAAATATGGCAGGCGTACGTAAATTGCAACCAAACTTACGCGTGCAGCCAATGGTGATTGATCCATTTATGATTAATGAGTTGGACTATTATCTGGTATCGCATTTTCACAGTGACCATATTGATGTCAATACTGCAGCAGCGATTGTCAACAATCCGAAATTGAATCATGTTAAATTTGTCGGACCTTATGAATGTGGCGAAATCTGGAAAAAATGGGGTGTTCCAGAAGAACGTATCATCGTGATTAAACCCGGCGAAAGTTTTAAGTTTAAAGATATTAAAGTATCGGCTGTGGAATCTTTCGACCGGACTTGCTTGGTAACACTTCCAGTTGATGGTGCTGATGCCCAAGATGGTGAACTGAAAGGTCTGCCTGTAACAGATGAAGAAATGGCACGTAAAGCAGTCAATTATATCTTTGAAACGCCAGGTGGTACAATTTATCATGGTGCAGATTCGCACTTCTCAAATTATTTTGCCAAACACGGAAAAGATTTCAAGATTGATGTGGCTATTAATAACTACGGTGATAACCCAATCGGTATTCAAGATAAGATGACTTCGATTGATTTGCTTCGTATGGCTGAAAATCTTCGTGCCAAAGTTATTATTCCAGTTCATTATGATATCTGGTCTAACTTCATGGCTTCAACGGACGAGATTTTAGCCTTGTGGAAGATGCGCAAAGAGCGCCTCCAATATCAATTCCACCCATTCATCTGGGAAGTTGGTGGTAAATATACCTATCCGCAAGACAAAGACAGGATTGAATACCATCACCCACGTGGCTTTGATGATTGCTTCGAGCATGATTCAAATATTCAATTTAAGGCCTTATTATAAAATGTTAACTCGAAATTATCCGTATGCGTTGCGATATACGGATAATTTTCATATAATAGAAGATGGAATGTTATCGTTTTCCAAATGATTAATAGCTTATCTTTGTTGAAGATAAGTGCTTATATAAAAAGGAGAATTCAATGTCAAATTTATCTGTCAATGCCATTCGTTTTTTAGGAATTGATGCCATTGAAAAATCAAAATCTGGTCACCCAGGTGTTGTCATGGGCGCGGCTCCGATGGCTTATGACTTGTTTACCAAGCAAATGCGCATCAATCCAGAAGTGCCAAATTGGATTAATCGCGATCGGTTTGTTTTATCGGCTGGTCACGGCTCTATGTTACTCTATGCCCTTCTCCATTTGTCTGGTTTTCAAGATGTCACAATGGAAGAACTCAAGAACTTCCGTCAATGGGGTTCTAAAACGCCTGGGCATCCCGAATTTGGACATACTGCTGGTGTAGATGCGACAACTGGGCCACTTGGTCAAGGAATTTCTATGGCAACTGGTTTTGCACAAGCAGAACGTTTCCTAGCGACTAAGTATAATCGTGAAGGGTATAACCTCTTTGACCACTATACGTATGTAATCTGTGGTGATGGGGATTTGATGGAAGGTGTATCTGCTGAAGCAGCTTCTTATGCTGGACTCCAAAAGCTAGACAAGCTCATCGTTCTCTATGACTCCAACGATATTAATCTGGATGGAGAAACCAAGGATTCCTTTACAGAAAGTGTTCGGGCGCGTTATAATGCTTATGGTTGGCACACAGATTTGGTCAAAGATGGCACAGACTTAGAAGCGATCAATGCAGCGATTGAAGCTGCAAAAGTTTCTGGCAAACCGTCCTTAATTGAAGTGAAAACAGTGATTGGTTATGGTTCACCAAACAAACAAGGGACTAATGCCGTTCATGGAGCTCCTCTTGGTGCAGAAGAAGTAGCCGCTACTCGTAAAGCTCTTACTTGGGATTACGAACCGTTTGAAATTCCTGAAGAAGTCTACGAAGATTATCGGGTCAATGTTGCTGAACGTGGGAAAGCTGCTTATGATGCTTGGGTAAAACTTGTTGAAGCATACAAACAAGCCTATCCTGACTTAGCTGATGAAGTAGCTGCTGTTATTGCGGGACAAGATCCAGTTGAGATCAAGCCAGAAGATTTCCCAGTAGTAGAAACAGGTTTCTCACAAGCTACTCGTAATTCTAGCCAAGATGCTTTAAATGCGGCAGCAAAAGTACTTCCAACATTCCTTGGTGGCTCTGCTGACCTAGCTCATTCTAATATGACCTATATCAAAGAAGATGGCTTGCAAGATGATGCCCACCGCCTTAACCGCAACATTCAATTCGGTGTACGTGAATTTGCTATGGGAACGATTCTGAATGGTATGGCACTTCACGGGGGACTTCGTGTTTATGGTGGTACATTCTTTGTGTTCTCAGATTATGTCAAAGCGGCTATTCGTTTATCAGCTCTTCAAGGCTTGCCTGTAACCTATGTCTTTACACATGATTCAATTGCAGTTGGTGAGGATGGTCCAACTCATGAACCAATTGAGCACTTAGCAGGTCTTCGTGCAATTCCAAACCTCAATATCTTGCGCCCAGCAGATGCACGTGAAACACAGGCTGCTTGGTACTTGGCGCTGAAGAGTCAAACAACTCCAACAGCTTTGGTTCTCACACGTCAAAACTTGACAGTTGAAGCTGGAACTGACTTTGACAAGGTGGCTAAAGGAGCTTATGTGGTATATGAAACAGCAAATGGTTTTGATACAATTCTTCTGGCATCTGGTTCTGAAGTTAATTTAGCTGTAGCGGCTGCAAAAGAGTTGGAGGCTAAAGGAGAAAAGATTCGTGTTGTCAGCGTACCATCAACAGATATCTTTGATGCACAAGATGCTGCCTACAAAGAAGAAATTCTACCAAATGCAGTCCGCCGCCGTGTCGCCATTGAAATGGCTGCAAGTCAGTCTTGGTACAAATATGTTGGACTTGATGGAGCTGTGATTGGTATTGACAAATTTGGCGCTTCTGCCCCAGCTGCTAAAGTGCTTAAAGAATATGGTTTCACCGTTGATCATATCGCAGAAGTTGTGAAAAACTTGAAATAATGGTGATAAAGAGAAAAAACCGAGGCAATATCTCAAGCCTCGGTTTTTCTAACTAGAAACGCTATAATGAAACTCGAAAAGTATATTTTGAGGGTGTGAAGATACAAAAAAATATATGCTTTCTCGTCTGTTGATGGAATTAAATTTCCTATGTCCATTTGAATCTCCCTCGTTCTACCGTTCTTGAGGTTGTTGAAAAAATATTGTACTACTAGGGCAACAGGCCAAAAATCTTTTTTTAAAAATAGAACAAACATCAATTTTATTTAGTTAGTTTGAGGGATAAAAAAACGACAGGCATGAAGCATTCGGCAGAAGTTTTAGAAGAAAGGTGGCTATCTTTTACTCATAACAAGGAGGAACTTTTGTAGCTGGATTCAAGAGCAGTCACACATTCTGGGGTTCTTTTTTGCTAAGAGAAATACAGCGAAGCTGATTGTGAATGAGGAGGTTAATCCAAACTTGACTGTTGATTTTCATCTCTTTGTTCATACCGCAATGCTTAAGATTACTTATACTGACTTTCTACGTTTTTGAAAAAGCAAAGCACGTTATCAAAAGAAGTTGCTACTAGCTTTGCTTCAATAGAAATCCTTTTAGAAATTTAATCCTCTCCTTGTAAATTCTCTAGGAATCTGCTATAGTAGATAATATATGAAATCTAAAGGAGACTAAAATGGGTAACGGTTTTTCAATTTTAATTATGTTGGTTGTCATGATGGGCTTGATGTTCTTCATGCAACGTTCTCAAAAGAAACAAGCAGATAAACGGATGGAAAGCTTGAATAAATTACAAAAGGGATATGAAGTCATTACAATTGGTGGTTTGTATGGTACGGTTGATGAAGTCGATACTGAAAAGAAAACAGTTGTCCTTGATGTAGATGGTGTTTACTTGACATTTGAATTAACAGCGATTAAGACGGTGTTGCCGCTGACGGAAGGAATCACAGCAGTTGCCGGTGCAGACGGAAGTGTTGAGATGTCAGAAGATACAGCTATCGAAGAAGAATAGTGTTGGTTTAAATAGGCAAAAAGAATTGGAACTCCAGTTCTTTTTTACTTTTATTTGAAAAACTCCTTTATTAAACGCTTGGTTAATTGTGAGTTTATACTAGTCCAATGAAATAGATAGTGTACAAGTATAAATGATTCTTATCCACGAGACATTTTATACAATCAGACTGAAAATGCTTTGGTTATTTGGTAGTAGGGGACAACTGATTTGTCTTTTGAACCATGTAATCAGCACAATTTACTTATTTTTGACGAAGCATTTGTTAATTGTTAAATATTTCCTTGGCAGAGTATGGTTTTACATGGATAACCTTTTTATCTATCGCAACATGATGTGAATAGGAAGTTGGAATAAAACTTTTTGTTTATCCAATTTCTTTTTTTACTTGAAAAACTAGCATAAATCCCATTTTTAGAGGATTTATGATATAATGAACTGTAAAACTTTATTAGGAAAACAAGTACATGTTTAGTTTTAAGAAAAAAGAAAAAATAGAAATACCGTTACAAATACCAAGACATATCGGTATCATTATGGACGGGAATGGTCGTTGGGCTAAAAAGCGCATGCAGCCACGTATTTTTGGACATAAATCTGGAATGGAAACCCTGCAAAATGTTACTATTGCAGCCAAGGAATTAGGTGTTCAAGTATTGACAGTCTACGCTTTCTCTACGGAAAATTGGTCGCGCCCTGAAAAAGAAGTCAGCTTCATCATGAACTTGCCAGTTGAATTTTACGATCGTTATGTGCCTGAGTTACATCGAAATAATGTAAAAATTCAAATGATAGGGGATACGGAGCGTTTGCCTAAGGCAACTTATGAAGCTCTATGCAAAGCAGAAGAGCTGACACAACTCAATACGGGGTTAATTCTTAATTTTGCTTTAAATTATGGTGGACGTGCTGAGATTATTCAAGCTGTTAAGATGATTGCTCAAGATGTGCTAGATGCCAAATTCAGTCCAGGAGAGATTGATGAGGAAATGATTGCCAACTACTTACAAACCAGCAATCTACCTCGTTTGTTGCGTGATCCGGATTTGGTCATTCGGACGAGTGGGGAATTACGTTTGAGTAATTTCCTGCCTTGGCAAAGTGCGTACAGTGAGCTGTATTTTACAGATACTTTATGGCCAGATTTTGATGAAAAAGCATTGAAAGCAGCTATTAAGGAATATAGTAAACGAAATCGTCGATTTGGTGGTGTGTAGGAGAATTTATGGATAAAGATTTACAAAGACGTGTGATATTTGGAGGCATGGCACTTGCTATTTTCATTCCGATTTTGATGATGGGAGGACCTCTTCTGCAAATTGGGATGGGACTTTTAGCTATGCTAGGTGTTCATGAATTACTGCAAATGAAAGGGCTTAAGACAACTACTCTAGAAGGCATCTTAGCCATGTTGGCAGCTTTTGTGCTGACGATTCCGCTTGAAAATTATCTAAAATTTTTGCCAGTAGACGGGAATGTTGTGGCTTATGGATTGGTTGTTTTTGTCTTATTGGGTGCGACTGTTTTAGGGAAAAATTACAGTTTCGAAGATGCGGCTTATCCGATTGCTGCTAGTTTTTATGTTGGAATTGGCTTCAATGCCTTGCTAGATGCGCGTGTCGCAGGTTTTGACAAAGTGTTGCTAGCCTTGTTTATTGTCTGGGCAACCGATAGTGGAGCCTACTTGGTAGGGCGAAGATATGGTGTTCGTCGTTTAGCTCCTCGTGTTTCACCAAATAAGACTGTAGAAGGCAGCATAGGAGGAGTAGTTTCAGCAGTTTTAGTGACAGTTATCTTTATGTTATTTGATAAAAATGTTGCTGCACCTTATCATTTGCCAGTCATGCTTCTTTTGGCTGTATTCTTTAGTATCGCAGGCCAATTTGGCGATTTGGTAGAAAGTGCGATTAAACGCCACTTTGACGTTAAAGATTCAGGTAAATTTATCCCAGGGCATGGTGGCGTTTTAGACCGTTTTGATAGTATGTTATTTGTCTTTCCTTTGATGCATTTCTTTGGATTGTTCTAATGAGAAAGGCGAAAAGAATTTCCAGAAATGGAAATTCTTTTGTAAATGTATAGTGTAAGTAAACCTTAAGCAAATTGAGTTATTCTTGCTTTAGGTTATCTATATAGACTAAGTGAAATCCTTACCATGAGAAAGTAGAAAGGTTGGTGTAATGCAAGCAGGTATTATAGGAATCGTTACCTTTATCATTATTTTTGGAATAATCGTTGTTGTTCATGAATTTGGGCATTTCTATTTTGCGAAAAAATCAGGCATTTTGGTGCGCGAGTTTTCCATTGGAATGGGTCCGAAAATTTTTGCTCATATTGGCAAAGATGGGACAGCATATACTATTCGGATGTTACCGCTTGGTGGATATGTCCGTATGGCTGGCTGGGGTGAAGACTCAACTGAGATTAAAACAGGCACACCTGCTAGTTTATCTTTGAATGAAGCAGGAAAGGTTATCCGGATTAATCTTTCAGGCAAGAAAATCGATCAGACGGCCTTACCGATGAATGTGACGAGTTTTGATTTGGAAAATAGACTTGAAATTACGGGTCTGGTTCTAGATGAGCAGAAGACTTATGCAGTCGACCATGATGCAACCATCGTAGAAGAAGATGGAACAGAAATACGCATTGCTCCGCTCGATGTTCAATATCAAAATGCTAGTTTAGGTGGTCGTCTCATTACCAACTTTGCGGGACCAATGAACAATTTCATTTTGGGGATTGTAGCTTTTTTGCTGTTGATTTTTATGCAGGGTGGTGTTGCAGATCAACATACAAACCATGTTCGGATTTTACAGGGTAGTGCCCTAGCTCAAGCCGGTGTAAAAAATAATGACCAAATTTTAAAAGTTGGTCAAGCAGAGATCAAGAATTGGTCAGATTTGACTCAAGCTGTTCAGTCTGAGACGAAAGCTAGCAAAGGACAGGCAGAACTAACCATAACTGTTAAAAGTGGAAATAAAATTCAAAAGCTTACAGTTAAGCCCAAAAAAGAGCAAGGCAGATATTTATTAGGAGTAATGCCAGGCTTGAAGTCGGATCTTCCATCGATGATCGCAGGTGGGTTTAGCATGGCTTGGAATGCTAGCTTCCGCATCTTTGCAGCTTTGAAAAATTTGATTTTCCACCCAGATATCAATAAATTGGGGGGGCCTGTGGCCATTTACAAAGCTAGTAGTGATGCTGCCAAAGGTGGGCTTGAAAGTGTTATCGCTCTATTGGCTATGCTTTCTCTAAACATCGGTATTTTTAATCTCATTCCTATTCCCGCACTTGATGGTGGAAAGATTGTTCTCAACCTTCTTGAAGCCATTCGTCGCAAACCATTAAAGCAGGAGACAGAAACCTATGTCACTTTAGCAGGTGTTGCTGTTATGGTGGTGCTGTTAATTGCAGTCACGTGGAATGATATTATGCGAACCTTTTTTTAAACAGCCATTCTAAAATAACAAAAGGAAGAATTTATGAAACAAAGTAAAATGTTAATCCCAACGCTACGCGAAATGCCTAGTGATGCTCAAGTAATCAGTCATGCCTTACTATTGCGCGCGGGTTATGTCCGTCAAATATCAGCAGGTGTCTATTCTTATTTGCCGTTGGCCAATCAGGTGATTGAAAAAGCAAAGAAAATCATGCGCGAAGAATTTGAAAAAATCGGTGCGGTAGAAATGCTGGCGCCAGCCCTCCTTAGTGCTGATCTTTGGCGTGAATCAGGCCGGTACGATACCTATGGTGAGGACCTCTATAAATTAAAAAATCGTGAGGGTTCAGATTTTATCTTGGGACCAACTCATGAAGAAACATTCACCGCAATTGTGCGAGATTCTGTAAAATCTTATAAGCAATTACCGCTCAATCTTTATCAGATTCAAGCAAAATATCGTGATGAAAAGCGTCCTCGAAACGGATTATTACGGACACGTGAATTTATCATGAAAGATGGTTATAGTTTCCATGCCAATTACGATAGTTTGGATGTGACTTATGATGCGTATAAGACTGCTTACGAGAATATTTTTACACGAAGTGAGATTGATTTCAAAGGGATTATTGGTGATGGTGGTGCTATGGGTGGGAAAGATAGCCAAGAATTTATGGCGATTACACCCGATCGTACAGATCTTACTCGCTGGGTTGTCTTGGACAAGTCGGTCTCTAGCTTTGATGAGATTCCAGCAGACGTACAAGAAGCTATCAAGGAAGAATTGACAGGCTGGTTAGTGTCTGGTGAGGATACTGTTGTTTATTCGAGTGAGTCAGGTTATGCTGCAAATCTTGAAATGGCAACAAATGAATACAAACCAAGCAATCGTGTTGTGACCGAAGACGAATTGACTCGTGTAGAGACTCCAGATTGCAAGTCGATTGATGAAGTTGCTGCCTTTCTTCATATGGATGAAAGCCAGACAATCAAAACGTTGGTTTATATTGCTGATGAAAAACCGATTGTGGCTCTGCTTGTTGGAAATGATCAATTGAATGAAGTGAAACTGAAAAATTATTTAGGGGCTGATTTCTTTGAACCAGCAAGTGAAGACGAGGTTCGTGAGTTATTTGGAGCAAACTTTGGCTCACTCGGTCCAGTTCATCTCCCAGAAGATATTCAAATCATTGCAGACCGAAAAGTGGAAGATATCCACAATGCAGTAGTTGGTGCCAATGAAGACGGTTATCATTTGACTGGTGTCAATCCAGGTAGAGACTTCCTAGCAGAATATGTGGATATTCGTGAAGTGCAGGAAGGAGAAATTTCACCTGATGGACAGGGAATTTTGAAATTTGCACGTGGTATTGAAATCGGACATATTTTTAAGTTGGGCACTCGTTACTCAGAAAGTATGAATGCGACTGTTTTAGATGAAAATGGTCGGGCAGTTCCTGTTGTAATGGGCTGCTACGGCATTGGAGTTAGTCGCCTCTTATCAGCGGTTATGGAGCAACACGCACGTCTCTTTGTCAATAAGACCCCTAAAGGGGATTATCGCTATGCTTGGGGGATCAATTTCCCTAAAGAATTGGCACCATTTGATGTGCATTTAATCCCTATAAATGTCAAAGATGAGGAAGCTCTTGCGTTGACCGCCCAACTAGAAACAGAGTTGGTCAATGCTGGCTACGAAGTCTTGACAGATGACCGTAAGGAACGTGCCGGTGTGAAATTTAGTGATAGTGACTTGATTGGTCTGCCAATTCGTGTAACGGTCGGAAAAAAAGCAGCAGATGGAATCGTTGAAGTCAAAATTAAAGCAACTGGCGATACGATTGAAGTGAATGTGGAAAATCTCCTTGAAACACTGGAAATCTTAACGAAGAAAAATAATTAAAGACATCTAAAACGAGAGATGAATTGGAATTTAAAAACAGGAAAATCGCAATTGGAGTGTTCCAAAAGAGATTTTCCTGTTTTTTAAGTAGGCATTTTGCTTCGGCTTCTTATTGTGGGATAACGAACGACGGTTAAAGGAAAGATGATTTACTTTGTTTTCTTCTCTTTAGGTGTAAAAGATGACTGTTTAGGGCTTTCTCTGATGAAGGCATAAAAATTTTTTATACTAGAAGGTAAAGAAAGGAGTTAAAATGAGAAACATAAAAAATATTCTTCAAATGAGTTTGCTGATTGTTCTGATACAAATTGTGTTGGTATTGTTGACGATACCTTTTCCCAAAACGTTATCATTTCAGCAGTCAAGTTTTGTATTTTTGTTCATTCTATTTTTTTGTGGCTTATTTTATTTTCGCTATTTTTCCAGAGAATTAACAGACTTTAAAACAGAACTATTCACTACCCGTTGCTGGTCTTTACTGCGATTATCGTATTTCATGATGGTACTTATCAATGCGATAGGGGCTTATCTGATGATTGTAGAAGGATTGGTAGAAGTTTCAGCCAGTCAGCAATTACTTTTAGATCTTTTCATCCACTCTTCTCTTTTCCTGTTGGGGATTGATGTTGTAGCCCTTGCGCCTGAAGTGCGATCGACTCTTATTCATCTTTTAGTTTCAAAAGGACACGCACAAACGAGTTTTGTGATAGGAAGTTTGTTGTTGATTATTCTAAGAAATCCAGCAGGCTTAACTTGTTTTATCATTTATACGGGCTTAGGATGTTTGCTTTCACTCTTTATTCCCAAATCACTTCTTCGTTTGGAATTTTCCATTTTCAGTCATTTAGTGCGCAATAGTTTTTCTCTTTTTTTCTTACTCTTTTTTTGGTAATTTTTTTGCCATTCACTAAGTATATCAATGATTTTCGTGGGTTAAAAATGATGAGGCGGTAGAATATTAGAGCTAGCGTCTTATTTTCTACAATAATTCTAGGCAAAAAGGCGTACAAGAACATACTCATATTAGTCTGTTTTTGTAGAAAATCCACTTCTGTGGTAAAATGAGAGCATTATGGAATGGGTGAAAACGACAATGGAACAAAAAGAAGAACAACAGTTAGAATGGTTGCAGCAGCACCAAACAAAAGAGCCTCAATTGGACTTAGAACGAGTGAGACGACTTTTGAGCTTACGAGGCAATCCGCATTTACTAGTATCGGTTATTCATGTTGCAGGTACTAATGGGAAAGGCTCAACAATTGCGCATTTGCGTCAGCTATTGCAAGCAAAGAAGTTGCGTGTTGGAACCTTTACATCGCCTTCTCTTCTTTGTTACAACGAGCAAATTGCCATCAATGGCGTGCCTATTTCAGATGAAGATTTTCATTCTTTGTTGCAAACTTACCAACAGGTCATAGAAAATCATTTTACTGATCAACTCTTACAAGCCATAACAGAATTTGAAATCATCACGGTATTGGCTTATGAGTATTTCTTCCAGAATCAGGTAGATGTGGGCATAATGGAAGTAGGACTAGGTGGTTTATTGGACAGCACCAATGTGTGCCAACCGGATTTGACAGCTATTACGACAATCGGGCTTGATCACACAGCTATTTTAGGCGCTACATTAGCAGATATTGCGGAACAGAAAGCAGGGATTATTAAGCAAGGTGTTCCGTTGGTAACAGGAAAGACTGCTTCCGAACCACTGGCCGTTATTCACAATAAGGCTCAACAAGTTCAGTCTCCTCATGTCTGTTATGGGCAAGGCTATCAGGTGGAGCCTGTACAAAGTTCGGAAGAGGGAGAAGAATTCCTGTTTTCAAATGCATATAGGCTGAAAGAAGGCTATCAAAGTGCTCTTTTGGGTGTTCATCAAGTTGAGAATGCGGGACTGGCACTTGAATTGTGCGATCAATATTGCACCTTAAAAGGTTTGTCGTTGTTAAAGAAAGATGAGGTAAGGCGGGCATTGAAACAAACGTGTTGGCCTGCTCGCTTAGAGAAACTGTCAAGTGAACCGTTAATTGTATTGGATAGTGCGCACAATCCTCATGCAATGAAAGCACTGATTGCGTCTCTAGAAAGCCATTTTCCAGATTATCAAAAAAATATCTTATTTACTTGCATTCAGACTAAGGCATTAGAGGAAATGGTTACGTTGTTAAAAACGGTGGCTAAATCTCAGTTAGTGCTCACCGTATTTGAAGATTCAAGGAGTTTTTCAAAAGAGGAGATGCAAGATTTAGCAAAACGTGAAAAGTTAGCGTATACAGAGTGGATTCCTTATTTGAAACAATATAAATCGGCCAAGCCTGAAAAGAACAAGTTGTTACTCATCACAGGCTCTCTCTATTTCCTTGCAGAAGTGAGAAAATATCTACTGAATGACTAGTAAAAAGAGGTTTTCTAAATAGTTGAAATGTGATAGAATGAAAGAGCAATTTATTTGCAACAGAGTAAGTGGTCTGCGTTAAGTGTGTATGGATGGGATGTTGCCATACAACGAAACATTTGTGCGGTAGACCATTGCATCCGCTGTCTTTTTGACGGCTCCCAAAAGAAAAGGAGCGAATATGAAAAAAAAATCACCAACGTTGACAGTGCAACTGTTAGTTGCCCTTGCTATGATTGTGGCTCTCTGTTTTGTCTTAGAGAAGTTTTCAATCTTTCTCATCCCTCGTTTATGGAAAGTGAGCCCAGCTTTTATTGGGTATACCTTGATGGGAAGTGTTGCGGGACCTATTTTATCTGGCCTGATTTCTGCTGTTTATGATGTGGTATCTTTTTTCTTTGTAAACCAAGGTCATCCATTTATTATCTGGTTTACATTGATTGAAGCCTTGCAAGGAATTCTTTATGGTTATTTCTTTTATGGCAAAGAACTGCGATTTGAGCGGAAGAGAGATTGGCTATGGGTTACACTAGCAACTGTTGCTGTTATGGGAGTGGGTACATTCACCTTAACACCCTTAGCACTCCATTTACAATATGGTGTGCCCTTTGTCGGTTTATATGCTACTCGGGCATGGTCTGTTTTTGAAATTCCTTTACGAGTTGTTGCGACGATGCTCATTGTTCCACAATTACAACAAATCCCTGAATTACGTAAGTTAATGGGATTAAGCAATAAATAAAAAAGATGAAAGCAAAAAAGCTGGGATAGTTAATATCCGCAGCTTTTTCAAATGTAAATTTATAACCTAACTTATTTTATGAATATAAATATATTAGGCTTAGAGGTATTTTTTATATCTTAAATTGACAAAAACTACAGAATATGAAGTTTGGTAGAGGAAAGTTCAGGGCTATATGCGCAATAAAAACGTCCGCAACTGGGGGAAAGATCGTCATGAACTTGAATACTTATGTTATACATATCTTTGCTCGTACTGGTGAAAGTTGAGCGTGATTTTCACAAAATATTAATAACCTTGGATCAAATCAACAGTTGAGCGATCTAATTTCTTAACAAGAGCTTGTAAGAAAGCTTGGGCTTGGAGGAAATCATCTATAGCATAAAGAGTTTGATGGGAATGAATGTAGCGCGCACAGACACCAATTGTTGTAGAAGGAACACCGCCGTTTTTCAAATGAGCTGCGCCGGCATCGGTTCCGCCTTTGCCACAGTAGTATTGATACTTGATACCTGCTTCTTCTGCTGTTGTTAAAAGGAAATCTTTCATATTTGGTAACATAAGATGTCCTGGATCGAAGAAACGAATTAACGTTCCTTCTCCGATGGCACCTTGATCGCCATAAATGTCACCAGCTGGAGAACAGTCTACCGCAAGGAAAACTTCTGGGTCGAATTTAGTCGTTGAAACATGAGCCCCACGTAAGCCAACTTCTTCTTGGACGTTTGCCCCAACATAGAGTTCATTGTCAAGTTTTTGTCCAGCCAGAGCTTGAACTAGTTCACTCACCATGAGAACACCGTAACGATTATCCCAAGCTTTAGAAATAATATTTTTGCTGTTGGCGGTGAGAATAGCAGAGCTATCTGGCACAAGTGTATCTCCTGGCCGAATGCCGTAACTTTCGGCTTCTGCTTTGTCAGCAAACCCCCCGTCAAAGACAATATCTTCAATCCTTGGCAGACTTGGGCCACCTGTTCCACGTGTTAAATGTGGCGGAACGGAACCTGAAATGACAGGGATTTCGTCACCTGTACAAGTAAATAATTTAAAACGTTGACTGCTAACTACGAGGGGATTCCATCCACCGATTTGCACCACGCGAAAAGTTCCATCGGGTTTGATTTCACTTACCATGAAGCCAACTTCATCCATATGCGCAGCTACCAAGACACGCGGTGCATCAGTAGCTTTTGAATGCTTCACTCCAAAAATACCCCCTAAGCCGTCTGTTATAACTTCATCTACGTGGGGAGTGATTTTTTCACGCAAATACTTGCGAACAGGTGCTTCGTGTCCTGAAATAGCAGCAATTTCTGTGACTTCTTTGATTTTTGAAAATAATTCTGACATCATTAACCTTCTTTCTATTCTTATTTTATCATTTTCTATCATAGTTGGGTAGCGTTCAAAGATAAAAAGCAATAGTGTTTCGATTTGTCCCAATTTCTCTTTTGTGTTAAAATATTGTCATGAAAGCTAAAAAAATTTTATTAACAACAGCTGCACTTGCAGGAGTAGGGATTGCAGCTTATGCTACTAAAAAAACATTGGATGAACGAAAAGAAGCTGAGCAACGTGAACGCTTAGTCGCTGAAATTCGGGAAAGTTTGTCTGAATGGGGTCCGATTGCCACATTGTATGTGCAATTATACAAGTCAGACGAACACCGATTGGTTGGTGGTGTAGTATATGAAGATGATCGCCATATTTCATTTGTGTATGAAAATGGTGAATTGATTTATGAGGAAGAGAAATGATTATTCCGGAAACTGTTGAAGAATTAGCTGCGTTAGTCCATCATGAAGGAAAAACTGTTTTCTTTTTTACAGCTGAATGGTGCGGAGATTGTCGCTTTATTAAACCATTTCTGCCTGAGATTGAGGCAGAAAATCTTGATTTTACCTTTGTTGAGGTTAATCGTGATGATTATATGGAAGTTGCTAAAAAGTGGGATGTTTATGGAATTCCTAGCTTGATTGTACTGGAAAATGGGCAAGAAATTGGTCGTTTTGTGAATCAAGACCGAAAAACAAAAATGCAAATCAATGAATTTTTAGCTCAATTCAACTAAAAATAGAGGGGGAACAATGATTTTTACATATAATAAAGAGTATGTTGGTGACGTATTGATGGTGATTATCGCAGACCGCCAAGATGCTAAATTAGCTGTTGAACGCATGGGTAACGTGGCACGTGTTTATCGTTTGGATAGTGCAGAAACAGTCGCTTGGAATATTTTTCAGGTTTCTAGTCTTATTGATATCACCGAACGTGGTCAAGTTTTATTAACGGACAAAGAAATTGCAATTCTTAATCAAGAATTGAGCCAAGCAGGCTTTGAACAAAAATTGGTTAATGACCTTGAGCCCAAATTTGTAGTGGGTGAAATCGTTGAAATGGTAGCTCATCCAGATAGTGATCATCTCAATATTTGTCAAGTAAAAGTAGCTGCAGATAAAAAAGTTCAAATCGTAGCAGGAGCACCTAATGTTAAAG
Organism: Streptococcus sp. SI1; assembly: GCF_030439945.1. Classification (NCBI taxonomy): domain Bacteria; kingdom Bacillati; phylum Bacillota; class Bacilli; order Lactobacillales; family Streptococcaceae; genus Streptococcus; species Streptococcus sp. SI1. The sequence continues at coordinate 100,286 of NZ_JAQFJE010000005.1, read as the reverse complement.
TAGGTCTGAAGACGATTGTAGCTCTTCCAGGTGCTATGATGCCAAAAGGAAATTTGATTTTTCCTGGTAAACTGCGTGGAGTAGAAAGTTGTGGTATGATGTGTAGCCCTCGTGAGTTACAATTGCCAAATGCTCCGCAAAAACGTGGAGTTATTGAATTAGCAAGTTCAGAAGCAGTAGGAACAGCTTTTGATCCAATCAAACATTGGCAAGGATAAGTATAAATTAATCGTGAATTTTCACGATTTTTTCTTTTTACTTACGAATAAATAGTTAGGAGGAAAAGAAAATGTATAATAAAGTAATTTTAATTGGTCGCTTGGTTAATACACCAGAGGTAAATAAAACAGCTAATGATAAATCTGTGGTACGTGCAACGCTTGCCATCAACCGTCGCTATAAAGGGCAAAATGGCGAACGAGAAGCAGACTTTGTAAATGTCGTTGTTTGGGGAAAGTTAGCTGAAACCTTAGCAAGTTATGCAACAAAAGGAAGTTTAATATCTCTTGATGGAGAACTTCGTACCCGCCGCTATGAGAAAGACGGTGTGACACATTATGTAACGGAAGTGCTTTGCAATGGCTTCCAGCTATTAGAAAGTCATGCCCAACGAGCGCTTCGTGAAAATAATACAGGCGCAGATTTAGCAGATTTGGTTTTGGAAGAAGAAGAGTTACCGTTTTAAGAACAATAAGAGGACTGGATCAAAATCCAGCCTCTTTTTTTATGGTATTTACATACTATAATTAATGAACCATGTAGATGGGGAAATAGTCTATTTTTATGCTTTTTTAGTTTCATTTTTCTTAGGTGGAATTTTCCTTTTTTGTACAAATATAATATAATAAACCTAGATGAAACAGAGTTTTCTATTTCAGAACGGTGCTAATAAGGAGGAAAAATGGGAACAGGTGAAGGGAAAAACCAATGGCATTATTATCGCAACTGTCTATTATTTTCATTATTTTTCCTTGTGTTGGCTAGTTTATTTTTCCTTTATGTAAAAGGAAATTCATCAGACAGTAGACAAGTCAAAATAGGTGCGACTTATATGACGATGAATAATGATTTTTATAAAACTTTGAATGCTGAAATCGAGAAAAAGACTAATCAACAGGGAAGTCGGCTTTATGTCCGAGATCCAGAATTAGACGAAGGCAAGCAAAGTCAACAAATTGATTATTTTATTCAAGAAAAAGTAGATGTTATTGTTATAAATCCAGTTAAGAGTGACAGTCCACAGATTCTAACTTCTTTAAATAAGGCCAGAAAAGCGGGAATAAAGATTATTGTCGTGGATGCTCCTATTAGCAAAGATGCTAAAGTTGATACCACCATTGTGTCAGATAATTATCAAGCTGGTGTGTTGATAGCTAAAGACATGATGAAACGATTGGCAAGTGCGAATATTTTGTTGTTGGAACACCATAACGCCGTGTCTGCTATGGATCGAATCCAAGGTTTTTTAGATACAATTAAGGGACACTCTACTTATCAGGTAGTATCTGAACGAGAAACATTAGGGCAAACAGAAGAAAGTATGCCTCAAGTAAAAAAGGCGCTAGATGAAGGAATACAATTTAATGTTGTGATGTCCTTAAATGATCGTGCTGCTATTGGTGCGCTTGCGGCCATAAAAGATCAAGGTGTGACGAAGAAGATTACTATCTATGGTGTGGATGGATCGCCTGATATTAAGAACTTCTTAGCCAATACCAATGATATTCAAGGGACAGTTGCCCAGTCTCCACTTCAAATGGGTAGAAAGGTGATGGAAGTGATTGAGCGCATGATGAATCATCAATCCTATAAAAAGGAGTATCTCATTCCCGTTCAGTTGGTCAATAAAGATAATATCGGTCAATATACCATTACAGGGTGGCAATAATGAGACGAAATAAAAGTATTTTTTATAGCAAAATTTCTTTAATGATTATCAATTTTATTGCCATTGTTTATAATGCCTCTATTTATCTCTTTGCTACAAATTACGTGGTGGCCAAAGGTTATGCTCATTCACTGCTAGGACGTTTAGATGCTATTCCGGGATCGCCCAGTTTTAGCTTTTGGATGGCGATTGCTTTTTATGCTTGCTTATTATTTGTCTTTTATTATCGTGAGAAACATCCAAACCAGCTATCCGTTTATGATAAAGTGACAATTATTGAAATTTTGTTGATGTTAGTCATCTTTTCTGTCCTGCACTCTTCTTACAATGGTCTGATTCTTTTGGTTTTTGCCGATATTTTTTACGGCTCTAAGGAATTTAATACCTCAAAAGATCGAAAATACTGGTTTTCCTTTATTATTTTAAGTTTTAGTATCTTGCTCTTGTCTAACTATGACTTGATGTCGCTTTTTGTTAAATTACCTTCATTAGATACTTATATTCGCTTTTGTCCAGAGTCTATTCGTATGGCGCTTCTTTTTGGGAAAAACTTTCTTTTTTCACTGAATCTAGTTGTCTTTATGATTTCTTTGTTGTTTTATATTTTATCTGCAATGACAGAGAAACACCATATTGAAGAAGAATTGCAGATGGCGGCACAAGCGAATCGCGAGCTGAATAGTTATTTAGCCTTATCTGAGAAAATTGCTGAAGATCGTGAAAGAAAGAGGATTGCAAGAGAAATTCATGATACTTTAGGACATGCTTTGACCGGAATTTCAGCTGGGATTGATGCGGTTAAAGTATTAGTGGATATTGATAAAGACCGTGCGAAAGAACAATTGCAAAATGTTTCTGTGGTTGTACGAGATGGCATCCGTGATGTGCGAGGTTCACTCAATAAAATGCGGCCGGGTGCTTTAGAAAATAATAGCTTAAAGGAAGCGTTGCTCAAAATTATTCGAGAATATGAAGCCATTTCTAATTTGGAAACCCATTTTCGCTACGAATGGGATACGATTGATTTGGATGTTGCAAAAGAAGATATTGTCTTTCGGGTGATTCAAGAGTCCATTACCAATTCGGTACGGCATGGGCATGCCAAAACGGTTTGGATTGAGTTGTTAGAAGAAGAGAATTATATCATGACTATACAAGATGATGGAGTAGGATTTGACGAGCTTCACTATGGTTATGGTCTAAAGCAAATGCAGGAACGTCTAGCGATCATTGGTGGTAGTGTCCATTTTGAAAATCGTAATGGCTTTTATACCTATATTGAAATTCCGAAAATAGGAGGAAAGAATGATTAAAGTTTTAATTGCGGATGATCAGGCCTTGATTCGTGAGTCTTTACAGATTGTTTTATCAGCACATCCAGATATTGAAGTAGTGGGAACAGTCGGAGATGGCAAAGAAGTGCTTGACAAACTGCATTATGTACACCCTGATGTGATTTTGATGGACATTCGAATGCCTGTTATGGACGGTGTTCTCTGTACAAAGGCAGTCAAAGAACACTATCCAGATATCAAAATTATTATTCTAACAACTTTTGATGACGATGATTTCATTTTTTCTGCTTTAAAATATGGTGCTTCTGGCTATATTTTAAAAGGAGTCTCTACTGAAGAATTATACCAAGCTATCCAAACAGTTTACAAAGGCGGAGCTATGATTAATCCGAACATCGCTACCAAAGTATTTAAAATCTTTTCGCAAATGGCCCAATCCAATTTTGTTATTTCTGTTGCGGAAGAAAATGTAGAAGATATGAGTCAAACTGAGTGGAAGATTATTCAACAAATTGGTTTTGGAGTTTCAAACAAGGAAATTGCAGCGAAGTTGTTCTTATCTGAAGGGACTATACGGAATTATTTATCTGGCATTTTATCAAAGCTAAACTTACGTGACCGCACGCAATTAGCAATATGGGCTGTACAGACAGGCATTACCCAGCGTGATTTTAATAAGGACAATGACAAATGAAGTGGCGATTTCGATATCTGGTAATTTTAATCTCAAGCCTTCTTATAGTGGCTCTGGGCTTTGTTTTATGGACATCTACTCAGAAGAAAATTTTGCGAATCGGAGTTTATGCTGGTAGTAGCTGGGATGTCCCAAATAGCCGTGAAAATAGAATATTAGACAATATTATTAGACGATTTGAAAAGTCACATCCACAAGTTAGAGTGGTCTATGAGAGTGGTATTCCTAAGAAAGATTACGATGGCTGGCTAGCTGAAAAAATTTTAAAAGGTGAACAGCCAGATGTGTTTATGGTTCCTGAAAATGATTTTTCGATGTTAGCGGCTTCGGGTGCCTTCAAATCCTTAGATTCTTTGCTCAGTAAAAAAGACGTTGCAGCTTACTATCCGGTTTCTTACCAAGCAGGACTATATCAAGGGCATAGCTATGCTTTACCGATTGAAAGCAATCCTGTTATGATGTGTGTTAATAAAGATCTGCTGGAAAAAGAAGGCATTTCGATTCCTGATTCGAATTGGACATTAGAAGACTTGTATGCTATTTGTCAAAAAGTCACAAAAGACACAAATGGCGACGGTTTGATTGATCAATATGGTATTACGGATTATACTTGGAAACAAGCTTTGGTAGCTTACAATGGTCATTTGAGAAATAAAAGTGGAATGAATGTCGATAGCGCAGAAATGCATCAAGCATTATCTTTTATCAGCAAATTAACTTCATTAAATCAACGGTATAAGGTAACATCAAATGATTTTGATGAAGGCAAGGTGGCTTTTTATCCTATGAGTTTGGCGCAATATCGGACTTATAAACCTTATCCTTATCATGTAGCGAAGTATTCTAGATTTTCTTGGACTTGTATTCCCATGCCAGCAGCTAAAGCAGGTATTCCTGCAACACAAGTGAAGACGTCTCTTTTGGCCATGTCTTCAAAGACGAAACAGGATAAATTAGCTTGGGAATTTATGAAGTTATTGGGTCAAAATCAAAAAAATCAGCAGGAATTATTTGAAAAGTCGCAGGGGACATCAGTCTTGTTATCAGTTGTTAAAAGCAGTCAGACGAAAAAGATTTTACAAGCAGATGATTTTGGCCTGAATTCACTGACTTCTCAAAGATTGGATCATATGATGAAACATTCTGTCTTAGATATTAGTCGAGAGGTGGATTATCACTCTCTGGAACGCATTGATCACTTACTTGAAAATGCTCTCAAGAACAATGAAATCGACAGTCGCTTGCCAAGTATTCAAAGAGAAATGGAAGAAACAGGCAAATAGAAGTTTAACAGTATTAAAAAGAAAATAGCTAAGTGAGTATTGAACTGCGCCCCAAAAGTTAGATTTTTGCGTCTAACTTTTGGGGCGCAGTTTAGCTCAAAGTTGGCTATTTTTTTATTTTTGAAAATCTAGATGACAAATGTCATATTTTAACTAACAAATGTCATCTCCACAAAGTGACATTTGACAATATGAAACCGATTCCAGCTTTAGTAAAATAAAGACAGGAAATGAAGGAGGAAAGAACATGAAATATCTGGTACTAGTCAGTCATGGTGGGCTAGCAGAAGGTGTACAAAGCTCTTTGAAGATGTTTGCTGGTGATAAGACAGATCAAGTCATTGCAGTAGGATTAAAAGAAGGCAAGTCTGTTGATGATTTTGCTCTTGATTTTCGACAAGCATTATCCGGTCTTAGTGTAGAAGATACGGTTTTGGTATTAGCAGATATTGTCGGAGGAAGCCCTTTGACAACAGCTTGCAATGTCTTAGCAGAACTCGATAAGTTAAGCACCGCAGTCGTACTTGGTGGTCTTAATTTGACAATGGGGCTCACGGGCTTAGTAATGAAAGATATGTTGGAAGGGAAAGAACTGGTTAAGGCTATTCTTTCAGAAGCTTCTGCGGCACTACAAGAATTTGAAATTGTTGCTAATAGCGACGAAGAGGATGAAGACGATATTTAAGAAAGAAAAAAAGGAGACTTATCATGACTATTTCATTTGTACGGATTGACGACCGTATGATTCACGGTCAAACGGTAACCCGTTGGGCAAAAGAATATCCTTGTGACGGTTTAGTTGCGGTCAATAATGCTGCAGCAGGAAATGCAGTTTTGAAACAAGCCTATAAAGCAGCTTCTGATAAAAAAACATTCGTTTGGACAAAAGAAGCATTTAAAGAAAAATCACAAAAAGTCTTGGATTCTGACAGTCGTTATTTCTTGATTGCTAAAAATCCAATTGATATGAAAGAAATATTAGTTGACCAAGGCTTTGTTCCTAGTGATATCAAAGAAATTATTGTTGGTCCAGCTAATGACCGTCCAGGTGCTACTAAATTAGGTAACAACCAATCCATTACACAAGAGGAAGCCGAAGCACTTGAAGCAATTCAAAAAGCTGGTTATAAAGTAAAATTCCAACTCTTGCCAGATGTATCTATCGGTTATTGGGATGATTTTAAATCTAAATTTGGTTTTTAATAAAATATAATAAGCATTAAGGAGGCTTTATTATGACAATTTCGTGGTTTCAAGCCGCTTTATTAGGGCTGTTTGCCTGTTTATCATCTATGCCTGGTCTAGGTGGTACCTCCATTGGGAACTATACTCTTGGACGTCCTCTTGTCGGTGGTCTCGTTTCAGGTTTAATCCTAGGAGATGTGAAATTAGGTATTATCTGTGGGGTTGCGATGCAACTTGTTTATATCGCCTTGGTAACACCTGGTGGTACCGTTTCAGCAGATGTGCGCGCAGTTTCTTACATCGGTATTCCACTCGCTATGGTAGCAATTAAATCACAAGGATTGGCACTCACTTCAGCAGATGCTGCTAACTTAGCTAAATCAATGGGGACACTTGTAGGTACCGTGGGTACAGTTCTTTTCTATGGTACAGCTACTATGAACCTACTTTGGCAACATATTGGTTGGAAAGCCGTTGAAAAAGGTGAATTTAAACGCTTATATGTGGTAGACTGGGGCTTTCCATGGATTTCCCATTTAGTATTCTCATTCTTGCCAACGCTTATTATGTGTAAATTAGGTGCTGATGCTGTTACTGCTTTAAAAACAGCTCTTCCATTGGATGGTATTCCAATGAAAACCCTCTTTACAGTCGGCTCTCTCCTTCCATGTGTCGGAATTGCTATCCTCTTGAAACAAATCGTTGAAAAAGCTGTTGATTTCATTCCATTCTTTGTTGGATTTACTTTAGCAGCTTCATTAGGACTTAACCTTGTATCTTGTGCAGTCATTTCATTAATCTTTGCAGTATTATTCTATGAAATTCAAATGGCAAAAAATGTAAGAGCACAAGCGGCTGCCAGTGCAAGTTTTGATGATGACGATGAGGAGGATATTTAAAATGGTTAAATTAACGAAAAAAACATTAGGAAAATCTTTTCATCATTGGTATTATGGGAACTTAACTTGCTTCTCACAAGAACACATGCAAACATTTGGTTATTTGTCTTCAATGTTGCCAATTGTGGAAGAATTATATTCTAAAAAAGAAGATCAAGCAAAAGCAATGCACACCTACACCGCATTCTTTAACACGGAGCCGCAATTAGGTGCATTGATTGTAGGGATTACAGCAGGTTTAGAAGAAGCACGTGCGAATGGGGCTGATGGAGTAGATGATGAAACAATCAACGGTCTTCGTGCTGGTCTCATGGGACCTGTTGCAGGAATTGGTGATTCACTGATTGTTGGTACCTTGATTCCGATTATACTAGGTATTGCTCTCGGTTTGTCAAATGGTGGTTCGCCACTTGGTGCGATTTTCTATATCGTGGTTTGGAACTTGCTCGCCTACTTTGGTATGAAATTCGCCTACTTTAAAGGGTACGAACTAGGAGATAAAGCAGTTGAATTTCTTGTAGGCCCTCAAGGACAAGCTATCCGTAAGTCTGTGTCTATCATTGGTGGTATGGTCATCGGTGCGGTTGCAGCGACATGGGTACCTGTTAAGACAGCTTTCAAATTGAAAGATTCTTCAGGGAAAGCCTTCTTGGTTTTACAAAGCCAATTAGATGGTGTTTATCCAGGTTTATTGACAGCTTTGTTTATTGTCTTTTGCTGGTGGTTGATGGCGAAGAAAAATCTCTCACCAATCAAAGTGATGTTGCTTCTCGTTGTAGTGGCCTTTCTCGGCGTATTGGTTGGCTTCTTCAATCCAGGATTGAAATACTAAAATAGGAGAAAAATATGACAGAACAAGAATTGATTCAAGGATATGAAACAGAAATTCAATACCAAAAACACATGCTTGACAATCTAGGGCGTTGGTTTAGTCTCTTCTTTACTATTGCTAGTATCGGTCTTGTTCTGGTTTATTTCTTCCGTCAGACCAATTTTATTGGCTTCATTGCTGGAACGATCCTAGCGGTCCTAGGGATTCTAGCAATGCTTGTCTTTGGTTATGGTATTTATAAAGGACGATTGAATCTTAAAAAAGTTATTGACGATTTTGAAGAAAAATTAAGATTGATCCAATAAAAACTTATTTGCTTTCCCCCTAAAAACTTTGTCGTTTGACAGAGTTTTTTTCTTGACTATTTCTGACCAAGTGATACAATAGAAAATGTAAATATTAGCACTCACATGTATAGAGTGCTAAAGTAAGATATTGGAGGTAAATAAATGCTTAAACCATTAGGAGACCGTGTGGTCCTAAAAGTAGAAGAAAGAGAACAAAAAGTTGGTGGTTTTGTCATTGCAGGCGCAGGACAAGATGCAACGAAGACGGCAAAAGTTATAGCTGTCGGGGAAGGAATTCGTACGCTCAACGGTGAACTCGTTGCTCCAAGCGTGAAGGCCGATGATACTGTTCTTATTGAAAGTCATGCAGGAATTGAAGTCAAAGATGGCGAAGAAAAATACCTCGTTGTCAATGAAGTAAATATCCTAGCGATTGTTGAATAAATTAAACACTTATAGAAAGAGGAATTGTAAAAATGGCAAAAGATATTAAATTTTCAGCAGATGCAAGAAGTGCTATGGTACGTGGTGTCGATATTTTAGCAGATACCGTTAAAGTAACCTTAGGACCTAAAGGACGCAATGTTGTTCTTGAAAAATCATTTGGCTCACCCCTCATCACAAATGACGGTGTGACTATTGCCAAAGAAATTGAACTCGAAGATCATTTTGAAAATATGGGCGCTAAGTTGGTGTCAGAAGTTGCTTCAAAAACCAATGATATTGCTGGGGACGGAACAACCACTGCGACTGTACTGACCCAAGCCATTGTCCGCGAAGGAATCAAAAATGTAACGGCTGGTGCAAACCCAATTGGCATTCGTCGTGGTATTGAAACAGCTGTTGCAACAGCTGTTGAAGCTTTAAAAGCAAATTCTGTTCCAGTTTCTAATAAAGAAGCGATTGCACAAGTTGCGGCTGTCTCATCACGTTCTGAAAAAGTCGGAGAATACATCTCTGAAGCCATGGAAAAAGTTGGCAACGACGGTGTCATCACTATTGAAGAATCAAAAGGAATGGAAACAGAGCTAGATGTTGTTGAAGGTATGCAGTTTGACCGTGGCTATCTTTCTCAATACATGGTAACAGACAATGAAAAAATGGTTGCTGATTTAGATAATCCATATATCTTGATTACAGATAAGAAGATTTCTAATATCCAAGAAATTCTTCCTTTGTTGGAAAATATTTTAAAAACAAGTCGTCCACTTTTGATTATCGCAGATGATGTAGACGGTGAAGCTCTTCCAACTCTTGTGTTAAATAAAATCCGCGGTACTTTCAATGTAGTCGCTGTAAAAGCGCCAGGATTTGGTGACCGTCGTAAGGCTATGTTGGAAGATATTGCGATTCTGACTGGCGGTACAGTGATTACAGAAGATCTTGGTCTGGAGTTGAAAGATGCAACCATTGAAGCACTTGGCCAAGCCTCAAAAGTGACTGTCGACAAAGATAGCACAGTGATTGTGGAGGGTTCAGGAGCTGCTGAAGCGATTGCTAACCGCGTGGCTGTCATTAAATCGCAAATTGAAAGTGCTACTTCTGAATTTGATAAAGAAAAACTACAAGAACGTTTGGCGAAATTATCAGGTGGTGTGGCTGTCATCAAAGTAGGTGCTGCAACAGAAACAGAACTCAAAGAAATGAAACTCCGCATTGAAGATGCTCTCAATGCAACTCGCGCCGCTGTCGAAGAAGGAATTGTCTCAGGTGGTGGAACAGCTTTTGTGAATGTTTTGGATGCAGTTGCTGCTCTTGAACTGGAAGCTGATGAAGCAACAGGTCGCAATATTGTTCTTCGTGCTTTGGAAGAACCAGTTCGTCAAATCGCTCTCAATGCTGGATTTGAAGGTTCTATCGTCATTGATCGTTTGAAAAACTCTGAAGTTGGTACAGGATTTAATGCTGCAACTGGTGAATGGGTCAACATGATTGAAGCAGGTATCATTGACCCAGTCAAAGTTACTCGTTCTGCCCTTCAAAACGCAGCTTCAGTAGCTAGCCTTATTTTAACAACAGAAGCAGTTGTTGCTAGCCAACCAGAACCAGCTAGCCCAGCTCCCGCAATGGATCCAAGCATGATGGGCGGGATGATGTAATTTAAGATATAGAGAGTTTAATGAGTAAAATGAGCTAGAAAATCAACGAATTATTTGATGGATAAGAGAAGATTTATTTTTCTCATGCAGCTCTTAACGATGTTTAATGTTGCACGAGATTGCTTTTCTGTTGAAGCGCAAGCGTGCTTTTGAATGATATAAAAAGCGAAGTGAGTGTGGATTCGATAAATCCAAACTCACTTTTTTAAAAGTTTTTAGCTGGGGTACATGTATGATCGATACAAAGAGAGCCAAAAAGAATCAGAACTTTATTTTTCTTGCTTGATAAATTAGTGCTGTTTGAAAAAGTTATTCTCTTTCGTCTATTTGTCTTCACTTCTTTTCTGTGGTAAAATAGTCTTACATTTCAAGGAGAAAACGATGATTGATGTTGAAGAAATTCTGAGTAAAATGAATCCCAATCAAAAGATCAATTACGATCGTGTGATGCAAAAAATGGTCAAAGTTTGGGAAGCAAATCAGAAGCGTCCTACGATTTTGATGCATACCTGTTGTGCACCCTGTTCGACCTATACTCTGGAGTATTTGACCCAGTATGCGGATGTGACCGTTTATTTTGCTAATTCAAATATTCACCCTAAGGCAGAATATCAGCGCCGTGCCTATGTTGCACAAAAATTTGTTCACGATTTCAATGAAAATACTGGTAATCATGTTCAATACTTAGAAGCTCCCTATGAGCCACAGGAATTTTTCCGGACAGTACACGGCTTAGAAGAAGAGCCAGAAGGTGGCGATCGTTGTAAAGTTTGCTATGATTATCGCTTGGATAAGACAGCGCAAATGGCTGTTGATTTGGGATTTGACTATTTTGGAAGCGCCTTGACAATCAGTCCTCATAAAAATTCGCAGACAATCAATAGCGTTGGAATTGAAGTACAGAAAGTTTACGCAACGCAGTATCTTCCGAGTGATTTCAAGAAGAATCAAGGTTATAAACGCTCGGTGGAAATGTGCGAGGAGTACGATATTTATCGGCAATGTTATTGTGGTTGTGTATTTGCAGCACAGGTACAAGGAATTGATTTAGTTCAGACTAAAAAAGATGCAGTAGCCTTTTTGAAAGGGAAAGATTTAGAAAAAGATTATTCGCATATTAAATTTACCGTTACCAACAGAGAGTCTTAAAATAACCTTGTATAGGAGTCTGTCGTACATCTTCTTATAAGGTTATTTTTGTTTGTACATTTAGAAGTTGTATATCTTGACCTCATCAATATATTGTGGTTCAATTGGGCCTGATACTCTGATATTGGATAGAATTTGGAGGTATAGGAAAATAGTGATTATGTTAGCGGGTATGATTGGAGTGGGGAAGACGACCTACACTTATCGATTAGCCGAGGAATTGGGAACGCAACCATTTTTTGAACCTGTAGAAGAAAATCCTATATGAGCAACCAAATGAAGAAAATGGACTAGTTGACGACTATCAACTGCTTTATAAGCATTATCAAAATTGGTATGAGGATTACAATTACAGTCCTAAAATGAGAATTGCAACGGATGATTTAGATATTGCAAATCTAAATGACTGGAATCATGTATACCAACAAATTCAACAAAAAATGAAAACGATTGGGCTTAAGAAATAAGCTCTTTATTCTTAAGCAATAACTCCAGTGGTGATTTTCCTCTCCCTAATTCTAGGATATCTTTATACTGATCGTAGTATACGTTTTTTTAAGCTATGGACTCGTGTAGAGGTTTTTATCGTCCAATTGGTAAATGGCAGAATAATGGAAGTGATCTATGAGTTTTTTTGTTGCACCTTATTTTGCATCTTATCATGTTAATAGAGGCTTCTGAGCATACGTTAGAGGGAAAGATTGACGCAGAATTTAATCGGATTCGATTGTTAAAATACAAAAGTGGGGCAAATTGCGTTAAGAACAATGAAAAAAGCCTATATAATAGGCTTTCTGTATGGAAATTATTATGCCCCTTACAGGAATTTTTTGATTATTTTCATATTTAAAATAATCAAAAAAGTTGAAATATAAATGATTTTCAGAAGATACTTGGGATGATTTTAAATCTGATTATTTTAAAATGGGACAATGTGGGACAAGTAGGACTGCTTAAAATTATGAATCATTAAATAAAAAAATTTTCAATTTTGTATAGTTGGAAACTTTTTCTATTACTTTTAATGACTAATTATCTTGAGATAAAAATTCTGAGATCAAAACTTCTTGACTAATCGATTCAGATAAAGCTTGTTTAAATGCTAATTTTCCTAAAGAATAGGATTTGTGGTCTATCGTTGGGAGTTTCAACAGTTGCCCAACTAATAAATTTTCCTGCCCAATAATATAGGGACATTTTTTCCCACTTTCTTCATATCCTTTCATTAGCCCTGCAGCAACTTCATCACTTGTAGCTAATACACCATCTATACGAACATCTTTTATCAATTGATAAGATAAATTTAGGCCATCATTAAAATCGTGGATATTTCCAAATACCATATGTGGATTCGATTGTTGCCCATAAACATCGTGATAAGCTAATAATGCGGAGTGATACGTAGCAGATGATTCATTATCTCTTGAAAATAACAAAACTAAGCGCTCCAAGCCTCGTGCTTTCATCGCAGAGAAAGCATCCACAAATGAAGAATAGCGATCAAGGTAAGCAGAGGATAGGAGCTGATATCCCTGCAATTTTTCACAAACCACTATTCGACCATATTTCGCATAAGTTTCAATAATCTCAAGACTAATGGCTCTTGAAGTGAAGATTAAAGCGGCAATAGCTTCCATTTTGAGTTGCTTCAGGTAGGATAGTTCTAATTCTTGGTTGTAATCTGAAGGCATCATAACAAGTTGATAGTCGCTAGCTTTAGCGGCATCTAGGAGACCATTTATTAAGTGTGTAAAATAAGGGTGGCGCGTGTGTGGAATGACGACACCTATTTTTTGTGTTTTGCCTCGACTGAGATCTCGCGCTAGTTGGTTTGGCATATAATCCAATTCAGCGATAAGATCCATTACTTTTTGCCGTGTCTCATCAGAAACATATGGATGGTGATTGATCACACGAGAAACTGTTGATTTAGAAACGCCTGCTTTTTTAGCTATATCACTAATACTTGTCATTGTTGGGCTCCTACTTTAAAAATTTATGAATCCCATATCCTACGCCATCTTCATCATTGGATTTCGTTATTTTATAAGCTATCGCTTTGATGTCATCAAACGCATTATCCATAACAATAGGGTAACCTACCATTTCAAGCATAGGCAAATCATTATGTCCGTCACCAAATGCAGCTGTTTCTTCTTTAGCCAACTGCTCTTTTCGAAGAATGTGCGCGATTCCTTTAGATTTTTTGGCTAAGAGATGTGTAATTTCAAGATATGTCTTACCTGAACGTTGAATTGTGATTTGCGGTAAGTATAAACTTTGAAGATATTTTTCCAGTTCTCGCATCGTCGCTTCATCGAAAGTAATCATCATAATTTTAAAAGTATTTCCTTGGCCTTCTAAAAACTGATCTCCATTATTAATAAAGGTTGGTGTTTGACGGGTTAGACTCTGTTCGTATTGGATTCCTTCATCTATTTTATCACAATACCAGTTGTTCAGGTCGTAATAAGATAAACTAACTTGAGGAAAGTGTTGACGTATCCCTCTCAGAAGTTGTTTTACTGTCTTATTTTTAATGGTTTGTACATGAATAGGCAGAACTTTATTATTAGCCCCTATTGTATAAATTAATCCTCCGTTAAAAGCGACCTGGACTCCTTTTAATTGAAGGGCATCTGTGGCCTCCTTCATTTCCATAGGAGCTCTAGCAGATACTAAAGTTATAGGAATCCCTGCTTCACGTATCAAGATCGCATTACTGTCACTGACCTGCCCTTCGCTATTTAATAGTGTTCCATCCATATCACAAAAAATACGTTTGATTGTCATAAAATTTACCTCTTTTACTTTTGAAATCAGTATAAACTATGGAACGCGTTCCATGTCAAGCGTAAATTTAAAAAAATTTTTGAGAAAATAAATCCTGTATGACGAATCTGATCTTTATATCAAGGTTTATAATTTTGTTACTGAACAAACTAGGGATTTTTCTCCATTCAACGGGTATTTATGTTGCTTGCAAAAGGAATTATATCTGAGTGGTTGCTTATATAATGAGGTATGAAAATAAAAAACGGGCAATAGAAACGTATGCCCATCTTTTGAAAGAGAAGAAAAAGAACATCAGATACTGCGACCCTTTTTAAGTGAGTATCCATTAGTAGAATTAAAGTAGAGAAGACACAAAAAAACCTTGATTACAAGGCTTTTTCTTCTTTATTTCTATGCCCCCTACAGGGCTCGAACCTGTGACCCATGGATTAAGAGTCCACTGCTCTACCAACTGAGCTAAGGAGGCAACAGAAAAAGCTGTATTGGTGCCGAACTTTCACGGTTTGTATTGAACCCGCGCAATTAAGCAGGTGGGCAACTCGCTCTAACTGAAGCTGCTTCCGCGTGAAACGGCCTGCAAGCTGTTAGAAGTCTTTTGTTTCCCTAATAATACAAAAAATAGTCGGTCAACACTTAAGTGTGAAGTCGTACACCACAGCGTTTCTATAATTATGATACCACAATTTTTGAAAAATTCAAGAGAAAAAATTGATTTTTTGCAAACGATACCATAATTTTTTAGTCTTTTTTGAGGTGATCAATCTTATCTTTCGTCATGCCAAGGGCTCGCTCGTATTTGCCATTTTCATTGGGAGTGAAATAATCGGCGTCTTTTATCTTGTCAGGCAGATAGTCTTGCTTGACCCAATTGCCAGGATAGGAGTGAGGGTAGAGATAGTCTAGTGCGTTGCCCAATGCCTTGCTGCCGGCATAGTGACCGTCGCGTAAGTGGCGAGGAATGGGCAGGTTTCCATTCTTTCGTAGGTCGGCTAAGGCCTTGTCCATGGCTAGGTAGGCTGAGTTGGATTTGGGAGAGAGAGCCAGATCGATAACAATATTGGCAATAAGGATACGGGCTTCAGGAAAGCCGATCCGTTGGGCAGCTTCTAGAGCTGTAACGGTATGAACTTGAGCGTCTGGATTTGCCAGGCCAATATCTTCGTAAGCGATAACGGTCAGGCGTCGAGCCAGGCTAGGCAGGTCTCCTGCCTCAACGAGGCGTGCTGCGTAGTGGAGACTGGCATTGACATCGGAGCCGCGGATGGACTTCTGCAGGGCAGAGAGGACATCGTAATGGCCGTCCCCGTCCTTATCCATGGTGATATAGCTCTTTTGCAGGCTGTTTTCCATCACATCAAGCGTAATGTGGCGGATGCCCTTGTCATCTTCTGGGGTAGAGAGTATGGCTAAGTCTAGCGAGTTATAGGCGGAGCGCAGGTCTCCGTTGGTAGAGACGGCGATGAAGTCCAGAGCTTCCTCATCTAGCTTCACTGGGAAATCAAAGCCTCGCTCCTTATCCGTCAAGGCTAGCTGAATGGCTTTTCGAATGTCGTCGTTGCTAAGGGGCTCCAGCTCAAATATCAGAACCCGGCTTCGAATAGCAGGGGTGACAGAAAAGAAAGGATTTTCTGTCGTCGCTCCAATCATGATGACCAGACCGCTTTCTAATAGCGGCAGCAGAAAGTCTTGCTTGGTCTTGTCCAAACGGTGAATCTCGTCCAGTAGGAGAACTAGACCGCCGGAAAATTTCGCTTCTTCAGCGATCTCTTGCAGACGCTTCTTGCTATCTACGGTGGCATTAAAGGTTCGAAAAGCATATTTGGTCGTGCCGGCGATAGCTGAGGCGATAGAGGTTTTGCCGATACCCGGTGGCCCGTAGAGAATCATCGAGGATAGGCGGTTGGCTTCAACCATGCGACGGATGATTTTTCCAGGTCCGACCAGATGCTGCTGGCCGATGATCTGATCAATGTCGGTCGGCCTCATACGCAAGGCGAGATTTTCTGGCATAAGATTTCCTTTCTGCAAGTGTTTTTCTTGGCTTTTTGTGTTACTATTGTAGATAGTAATATTTTATCACAATGAAAAGAGGAAATCATGGCTAAGTACGGTTTTTTGGAGATATTGGACGAGGAAATGGGAAAGAGCTTTCCTTTTGACTATGAGATAAACTGGGACAAGAAGAATCACGCAGTGGAAGTGGCCTTTCTCCTTGAGGTGCAAAATCCAGGTGGGATTGAGACGGTTGATGCTGAAGGCAATGCCTCGGCTGAGGATATTTACTTTGAGGAAGCCGTGCTTTTCTATAATCCGGTCCAGTCTCGTTTTGAGGCCGAGGACTATCTGGCTGCCCTGCCCTATGAGCCTAAGAAGGGGCTGTCACGGGAGTTTCTGGCTTATTTCGTGGATTTCCTAACCCAAACAGCTGAGTCTGGCCTCGATGTACTCATGGACTTCTTAGCAGATCCAGAGGCAGCAGAGTTTGAGATAGCTTGGAATGCTGAGGCTTTTGAAAATGGCAGAGCTGACTTGGCTGAGACAGACTTTTATCCTTATCCGAGGTATTAGGAGGCGCTTATGGAAAATGCAGAAGGACTAGATTTGCTGCACAAACAGATGGAATTTTCCGGCTGCAAGATTGCTTTGATATGTGATGATAGGCTACTGACTATCTTGCGAGATGATAAGGCAAGCATTCCATACCCTAATATGTGGGAGTTACCGGGCGGTGGCCGCGAGGGCGAGGAGACACCTTTTGAATGCGTCCAAAGAGAAGTTTTTGAAGAGCTTAGTTTGAAGCTTGAAGAAACGGATATTGTCTGGGCTAAGGAATATCAAGGAATGCTTGTTCCTGACAAAACCTCTATTTTTATGGTGGGAACCATCACTCAGGAAGAATTTGCCAGTATCACCTTTGGCGATGAGGGACAGGCTTATCAGATGATGGATGTGAGCCAGTTCTTATCAGATGACAAGGTTATTCCGCAGTTGAAGGACAGGTTGAGAGATTATTTGGAGGTGCGAGCATGATTCATATTGAACGGGCGGGAGCTGAGGATTTAGAGACCATTATCGCTATTCAGCGAGCGAGTTTTAAGGCCGTTTATGAGAAATATCAGGATCAATACGACCCCTATCTGGAGGAGCGAGAGCGGATTCGCTGGAAGCTGGTTGAGCGGCCCAATAGTTTTTATTATTTTGTCAAAGAGGCCGAGAAGATTCTGGGCTTTATTCGATTGAATACAAATGACGAACAGACAGCAGGCTGGATTGGGACAGTGGCGATTTTGCCAGAGTACCAGAATAAAGGATATGGCTCTGAGGGGCTTGGTCTGATTGAGGAGAAATTCTCCACAATTACGCAATGGGATTTGTGCACGGTTTTCCAGGACAAGGGCATGGTAGCTTTTTATGAGAAAAACGGCTATCATCAGACCCATACTGAGCCCGAAAAAGAGGGTATGGATATGGTCTACATGACGAAAACAATGAAATAAACAAAGAAAGGATTGTTCAGTTAAATTTCTAAACTGAATCCGCCCTAAACATTGTGGCCAAAAAGATGAATTTCTCATAGACGCAAGCGTCGTCAGAGAATTTCCTATTTTGGCTTTGTGTTTTACGGGCTTGGTATTTTAATGATGGATACTTGGCAGGAATTAACGATTGAAGTGAAGCGTGAGGCGGAGGAAGCGGCCTCTAATATTCTGATTGAGATGGGCAGTCAGGGGGTGGCTATCGATGACAGCGCAGATTATCTGGGGCAGGTCGACCAGTACGGTGAGCTTTTTCCAGAAGTTGAGCAGAGCGAGCGGGTCAAGATTACCGGCTACTACCCGGATTCAGTGGATATAGAGGCTGTTGCGGCCCAGGCCAATGAGCGTCTGGCTGAGCTGGATGGCTTCGGCTTGGAGACAGGAGATATTCAGCTGACTCGGCAGGAACTTGCTGAGGAAGATTGGGCGGACAACTGGAAGAAGTACTTTGAGCCGGCTCGGATCACCCATGACTTGACAATTGTACCGTCCTGGACGAAGTATGAGGCAACAGCAGGTGAGAAGATTATCAAACTGGATCCTGGCATGGCCTTTGGTACAGGGACTCACCCGACGACCAAGATGAGCCTCTTTGCTCTGGAGCAGGTCTTGCGGGGCGGAGAAACGGTACTGGATGTAGGCACAGGCAGTGGTGTTCTCTCCATTGCCAGCTCTCTCTTAGGCGCAAAGGATATCTACGCCTATGATTTGGACGAGGTGGCGGTGCGCGTAGCGCAGGAAAATATTGAGCTCAATCCAGGTATGGAGAACATTCATGTAGCGCCAGGTGATCTTCTCCGAGGCGTAGAAATCAAGGCGGACGTCGTCGTTGCCAATATCTTGGCCGATATTCTCATCCATCTAACAGAGGATGCCTATCGTCTGGTCAAGGATGAGGGCTATCTGATTATGAGTGGGATTATTTCTGAGAAGTGGGAAATGGTGTGCGAGTCAGCGGAAGCAGCAGGATTTTTCCTGGAAACGCATATGATTCAGGGCGAATGGAATGCCTGTGTATTTAGGAAAACGCAGGACATTTCAGGCGTGATAGGTGGTTAGATGCAGCAGTATTTTATAAAAGGAAACCCTCAGTCTCCGTTGGTTGTCACGGATAAGGACACGGCTAAACACATGTTTTCGGTTATGCGGCTCAAAGAGGGCGACCAAGTCACACTGGTCTTTGATGATGGCGTGAAGCGGCTGGCTCAGGTGTTAGATCCCAGCCAGCAGAACTTGGAAATCTTGGGGGAACTGGCAGACAATACCGAGCTACCGGTCCAAGTGACCATTGCTTCAGGCTTTCCTAAGGGTGACAAATTAGAGTTTATCACCCAGAAGGCAACGGAGTTGGGAGTGAGTGCTATCTGGGCCTTCCCAGCGGACTGGTCGGTGGCCAAGTGGGATGGCAAAAAGCTGGCTAAAAAGAGTGAAAAGCTGGAGAAAATTGCTCAGGGAGCAGCAGAGCAGAGCAAACGCAATCTGATTCCAGAGGTTCGGCTCTTTGATAAAAAGGCAGACTTTCTGGCGGCCTTGGCAGACTTTGACCGCATCATCGTGGCCTATGAAGAATCAGCCAAAGAAGGAGAAGCTGCTACTCTACTACAGACTGTGAAAGGTTTGGCCAAGGGAGACAAATTGCTTTTTATCTTCGGGCCAGAAGGCGGTCTGTCGCCAGATGAAATAGTAGCCTTTCGTCAAGCAGGCGCTGTATCGGCTGGTCTAGGTCCACGTATTCTGCGAGCTGAAACAGCTCCACTTTATGCGCTAAGTGCAGTTAGTGTGTTGACAGAATTGATACAATAGGAAAAAGTTGCTTTGATAGACATAATCTTTATTGTTCTTATCTCGTAACTTTGGTCTAAGATAAGTGAAATATTTGGTTGAGCGAAAAGGGATGAAATACGGAAACAAAGCTGCTAGCTAGATTCCGAATACTGCTTTTGCTTGAGAAAGAGAGGTGGTTCATCATGCCTTTATCTACTTTATTTGAGGTGGTTTTTGCTATTTTATTTATGTTTATACTGGATTTATCAGAGAGATACTATAAGCAGAAAAGCATTACCTATTTCGTTAGAGGGAGTGGGGCAGAACCAAAGTTTGAAAATTCTTAGTTTGTAGTTTTACCTCGCAGGCCTGATAGAGACTCTTTTGAATTTTTAAAGTGAATAGTTTAAGAAGTCAACCACTATGCTGTCGAATTTATTGTACGTATGTTGTGAAGCTGGAACTTTTTATACCAGCTTCTTTTTATCTGAAAATAAGCTAAAATAAGTCTTTCTAATGATGTTAAGAGGCATTGCAAAGGCTGTATGTTGAGATTACACGGACTGATTATAATTCAGCCACTTGCTTCTGTACTTCCTTGTTTTCATATTGCCTTAAAAGTGATAAAATGGTAGGAAGAACTGGAGAGAGAATATGCCAAAAGAAGTCAATTTAACGGGCGATCAAGTCGTTGCTCTTACTAAAAAATATTTATCACCAGAAGATGTTGCCTTGGTGCAAAAAGCTTTGGTTTATGCAGTAGATCGGCATCGTGGGCAATTTCGTCAATCGGGTGAACCATATATTATTCATCCGATTCAAGTTGCAGGAATTTTAGCTAAGTTGAAGTTAGATGCTATTAGTGTTGCTTGCGGTTTTTTGCATGACGTAGTAGAAGATACAAATGCGACTTTAGATGATTTAGATCGTGAATTTGGACATGATGTACGTGGGATTGTTGATGGTGTGACTAAACTTGGTAAAGTCAAGTATATGTCTCATGAGGAGCAGTTGGCTGAAAACCACCGGAAAATGTTAATGGCGATGTCCAAGGATATTCGTGTTATTTTGGTCAAGTTGGCGGATCGCCTGCACAATATGCGAACGCTCAAGCACCTGCGCAAAGACAAGCAGGAACGTATCTCACGTGAAACGATGGAAATTTATGCTCCATTGGCTCATCGTTTGGGGATTTCGAGCGTTAAATGGGAACTGGAAGATTTAGCTTTTCGTTATTTGAATCCGACAGAATTTTATAAGATTTCCCATCTGATGAAAGAAAAACGTCGGGAACGCGAAGAATTGGTTGACGAAGTAGTTTGCAAGATTGAAACGTATGCATCTGATCGTAATCTTCGTGGAAACATTTATGGCCGTCCAAAGCATATTTATTCTATTTATCGGAAAATGCAGGATAAGAAAAAGCGTTTTGATGAGATTTATGATTTGATTGCTATTCGTTGTATTCTAGATACACAAAGTGATGTTTACGCCATGTTGGGTTATATTCATGAACTCTGGCGGCCAATGCCCGGACGGTTTAAAGATTATATCGCCAATCGTAAAGCGAATGGCTATCAGTCCATTCACACCACCGTTTATGGTCCTAAAGGTCCAATCGAGTTTCAAATCCGAACCAAAGAAATGCACGAAGTAGCTGAATACGGAGTTGCAGCTCACTGGGCCTATAAAAAAGGTATTAAAGGTCAAGTTGATAGTAAAGAATCTGCTATTGGGATGAACTGGATCAAGGAGATGATGGAACTCCAAGACCAGTCTAATGATGCACAAGATTTTGTGGATTCTGTTAAAGAAAATTATCTGGCTGAAGAAATCTATGTTTTTACACCGGATGGAGCGGTCCGATCATTGCCAAAAGATTCGGGTCCGATTGATTTTGCGTATGAAATCCATACCAAAGTTGGTGAAAAAGCAGTTGGTGCCAAGGTAAATGGCCGTATGGTGCCACTGACTACGAAGCTGAAAACTGGAGATCAAGTTGAGATTGTCACCAGTACCAATTCCTTTGGGCCGAGCCGTGACTGGATAAATGTTGTAAAAACGAGCAAGGCACGCAATAAGATTCGTCAATTTTTCAAAAATCAAGACAAGGAACTGTCCATTTCTAAAGGGCGCGAGCTCTTGCAGGCACAATTTCAAGAAAATGGCTATGTAGCCAATAAATACATGGACAAAAAGCACATGGAAGAAGTTCTGCAAAAAACGAGCTACAAAACGGAAGAAGCCCTTTTTGCGGCAATTGGTTTTGGTGAGATTGGCGCTATTTCTATTTTTAACCGTTTGACGGAGAAAGAGCGTCGTGAGGAAGAGCGCGCTAAAGCGAGAGCGGAAGCCGAAGAGCTTGTCAAAGGCGGTGAGGTGAAGCGTGAAAATAAAGAAACGCTGAAAGTCAAGCATGAGGGAGGTGTCATTATCCAAGGTGCCTCTGGGCTTTTGATACGGATTGCCAAGTGCTGTAATCCAGTTCCGGGTGATGAAATTGTTGGTTATATTACGAAAGGTCGAGGTGTAGCGATTCACCGTAAGGACTGTATGAATCTACGAGCACAGGAAAATTATGAGCAACGTTTGATTGAGGTTGAATGGGAAGAAAATACCTCCACGAAAGAATACACAGCTCACATTGATATTTATGGTTTGAACCGCACAGGTCTCTTAAATGATGTGCTGCAAGTTTTGTCTAATACAACAAAAAATATCTCCACTGTGAATGCACAACCAACTAAGGATATGAAATTTGCCAACATTCATGTTTCTTTCGGAATCGCTAATTTATCCATGCTCACAACAGTTGTAGATAAGATTAAAAGTGTGCCAGAAGTTTATTCGGTTAAACGGACAAATGGTTAAGTGAAAACAGACAAATCGAAAAAGGCTACTCAAGTAATCTTTTGTGACTTTTTCGCAATATAAAAATAGAAAGTTCAAAATGAAAATTGTGATTCAGCGCGTGAAGCAAGCTTCGGTATCAATTGATAGCAAACTTTACAATCAAATTCAGCAAGGATTGCTGTTATTGGTTGGCGTAGCACCAGATGATGCTCAAGAAGATGTAGCATATGCAGTGAGAAAAATTACCAATATGAGAATTTTTTCAGATGATGAAGACAAGATGAACTTGTCCGTAAAAGACGTAAACGGAGAGATTCTTTCTATTTCTCAGTTTACATTGTACGCTGATACCAAAAAAGGGAATCGTCCTGCATTTACTGGTGCAGCGAAGCCAAATTTGGCTAGTCAGTTGTATGATGATTTTAACGAATTGCTAAGTCGCGAAATACCTGTCAAAACTGGTGTTTTCGCTGCTGATATGCAGGTTGCGTTAGTTAATGATGGGCCAGTGACGATTGTGTTAGATACGAAGAAACCGTGATAGCAAGATAAATAAAAAGGATTGAAGCGCAATAGCTTTCATAGTTATTTCGCTTCAATCCTTTTAAATTTTCTCCACATAAAGCTGTTGGGCGATCACAGAGTTGATTTGCAGCTCTTTTCCATTCACTTTGAGTGCATACAATTGTGTGTAAGGGTCGTATTGTTCGAGTATCAGCGTATCTCCCAAATGGAAATCATGTTTTTCCAAATATGTTAATAATTCAAATTCATCATGAACACGTGCTAAGCGATAGATACCAGGATCTGCAGCTTGCTCTAACGTCAGTTGATACTTTTCAACGAGTAGTCCTCCTTTAGTTGGAATAGTTCCACCATGAGGGCAAGTCTCTGGATAATCCATCATTTTTTCCAATCGTTCAACAAATAATTCTGATACAGTGTGTTCTAATACTTCAGCTTCTTCATGAATTTGATCTGTTGTGGTGTATTGTAAATTATGTACTAGAAAATATTCAATTAAACGATGTTTACGATATAGTTCAGAGACAAGATGGAGACCAAGATTGGTCAATAAATAGCCCTTGGTCTTGTCTTTTAGAATTAATTTTTCGGAAATCAATTTCTTAATCATTTCTGTGACTGCCGGAGGAGATACTTGCATTTGAGCGGCAATTTCTTTATTTGTAATTTTTTCGGCATGCGTACCAATCTCATAAATACACTTAAGATAATCTTCTTTGTTTGGGGTCATATTGTCTTATTACTCCTTATCTTATTAGTATATCAAAAATAGCTTAAGAATACAGACGTTAACTACTTGTTTCAGAAAATGAAATGATTTTTCCTTTAAGGAAACTGTCATGTAAAAAGGAACTAGCAATCAATGCTGGCTCCTTTTACACTTCTTATTTGCTAAGACCTTCGGCGATTTTATCCAAATTCCATTTCATCATGTCGTAGTAGCTATCCCCTTTTTTCCCTTTTTCAGCGATTGAGTCAGTGAAAATCTTGGCATAGATTGGAATTTTTGTATCTTTTGAAACGGTCTTCATTGGACGTTCATCGACACTACTTTCGACAAAGAGTGAAGGAACTTTGGTTTTACGAAGTTTTTCAACTAAAGTTTTGATTTGGTCTGGAGTTCCTTCTTCTTCTGTGTTAATTTCCCAGATGTAGGCAGAAGGTACGCCGTAGGCTTTAGAGAAGTATTTGAAGCAGCCTTCGCTGGTAACAATCATTTTCTTTTCAGTAGGAATATTCTTAAATTTTGCTTTTGCTTCCTTGTCTAATGATTCGAGTTTTGCAGTGTAGGCTTTCAAATTCTTTTCGTAAGTTTCTTTATTTTTAGGATCTTTTTCAATCAACCGTTTTGCAATATTTTTCGCATAGATAATTCCGTTTTCAAGATTTAGCCAAGCGTGTGGATCTTCTTTCCCTTTTTCATTTTGACCTTCCAGATAGATAACATCCACTCCATCACTTACAGCATAGTAATCTTTGTTTTCAGTCTTTTTCGCATTTTTGACCAATTTTGTAAACCAAGCATTTCCGCCGGTTTCCAAATTGATACCATTGTAGAAAATCAAATCAGCCTTTGATGTCTTTTTCACATCTTCTGGTAATGGTTCGTATTCATGTGGATCTTTTCCGACAGGAACGATACTGTGCAGATTAATTTTATCACCGGCGATATTTTTTGTAATATCAGCGATGATAGAATTGGTGGCAACAACATTCAATTTTGAATTCTTGGTAGATGTTCCTTTTTGACCAGCACAAGCAAAGAGTCCGATGACAGCCAAAAATAGAACGGTGACAAAACCTAATTTTTTCATATAAGGTTCTCCTTTATATAAATTAATACTAATTTTCGTTTAGCTTGGGTTTGTTTTTTAGTTTATTAAATCGTTGTTTTGGAGCGATAAAGAAACTAATGGCAAAGATAATGGCGGATGTCAGGACAATACTTGAGCCAGCCGCAACATTAAAGGTATAGCCAATGAAAAGTCCTAAGACAGATGCAAGTGCCCCCAAGCTAGAAGACAAGATAATCATGGTTTTAAGACTGTTTGCATAAAGATAAGCAGTAGCAGCAGGTGTAATCAGCATGGCAACAATCAAAATCGTTCCCACACTTTGCATAGCTGTAACTGCAACCAGCGTCAAGAGAATCATCAAGAGATAATGATAAAGATTGACTGGCATCCCCATCGCTTTTGCCAGAAGTGGATCGAAAGATGTAATCAATAATTCTTTGAAGAATAGTCCAATAATAATTAGAACAGCGATTCCTACACCAATTGTAATCCACATATCAATGTCTTGCACAGCTAAGATATTTCCAAAAAGAATATGGAAAAGGTCGGTTGAACTATTAGCAACTCCAATCAAAATGACTCCAAGAGCTAAAAAGGAACTAAAAGTTATTCCAATGGCAGTATCACTTTTGATAATTGAATTTCCCTTGATATAAGTGATAATGATTGAGGCTAGAAGTCCAAAAATAATGGCTCCTATAAAGAAGTTGATTCCTAAAATAAAGGAGAGTGCAACTCCCGGCAAGACCGCATGTGAAATGGCATCGCCCATCAAGGACATGCCCCTTAGAATAATGAAGCAGCCAACTGCTCCAGCAACAATCCCGATGACAATGGCCGTAATCAGTGCATTTTGTAGAAAATGGAATTTCTGCAGTCCATCAATAAATTCTGAAAACATATTAGAGACCTCCATTTACAAAAAGCTGAGAGCCATAGGCTTTTTTCAAGTTTTCTTCTGTGAAAGTTGATGAAGTTTCTCCAATGGCAATGAGTTCTTTGTTCAAAATTAAAACTTGATCAAAGTAATGTGGGACTTTTCCTAAGTCATGGTGAACGATGAGAATCGTTTTTCCTTGTTCTTTTAGACTGCGTAGCGTTGTCATGATGATTTCTTCACTGATTGAATCAATCCCAACGAATGGTTCATCCAGAAAGATACAGTCAGCTTCTTGTACTAGACAGCGCGCAATCAAGACCCGTTGAAATTGCCCTCCTGACAATTGGCTGATTTGGCGTTCAGCATAATCCTCTAAGCCGACAATGCGTAGTGCATTTGCCACTTTTTCCCATTCTTTATTTGTTAACCTGTGGAAAAGTTTCACTTTTGGATACAATCCAAGCGACACACATTCTTTCACTTTGATTGGAAAGTTGTAGTCAATGTGAATTTTTTGTTCCACATAAGCTACATGGCTAAGTACTTTTGAGAATTCTTTATCATCAAGGTAAGTTTGTCCAACATGATCAATGATGCCCAACATTCCTTTTAAAAGGGTGGATTTACCAGCCCCGTTTGGGCCAATAACTCCCATGATAGTTGGGCCTTGGATTTCCAAAGAAATCTGATTGAGAGCAAGTGTTTCCTGATAGGAGACACTTAAATTTTCGATACGTATCATTTTATACACCCCTACCGTTAATATACATTAATTCGAAAATTAAGTCAAGTTAATTTTTGGATTTTTAAGAAAAATTAGAAGGAAGATTTATCAGACTAAATCTATTTTGATAAAAGTTTGATTATTCAGAACTTTTCTGTTAGGATTAAGTTAAAACAATGAAAGCGAGAATAAGATGACACGTTTACAAGATGATTTCTTTGACTATGTCAATGGTGAATGGGAAAAAACAGCAGTTATTCCTGATGATAAGCCAGTGACAGGTGGATTTATGGATTTGGATCAAGATATTGAAAAGTTGATGCTAGCTACAACTGACAAATGGTTGGCAGGCCAAGATGTACCTGAAGATCCAATCTTACAAAATTTTGTGAAATACCACCGTTTAGTAGCAGATTTTGACGAACGGGAACAAGCAGGGGTTGCTCCTGCAATGCCACTTGTAGAAGAGTATAAGAAACTTAGTTCTTTCAAAGAGTTTGCAGGTAAGATTGCTGAGTATGAAATGGCTGGGAAACCGAATTTTTTACGATTTGATGTTGCTCCAGATTTTATGAATGCTCAAATGAATGTGCTCTGGGCTGATGCGCCTGGCATCATTCTGCCAGATACGACCTATTATGAAGAAGGAAATGAAAAAGGTAAGGAACTGCTGGCAATCTGGCGGAAAATGCAGGAAGAATTGTTGCCTAAATTTGGTTTTTCGGCAGAAGAAATAAAAGAAATGTTGGATAACTATCTGAAATTGGATGCCAAATTAGCCAAGTATGTTCTTTCTAAAGAAGAAAGTTCAGAGTATGTGAAATTATATCACCCTTATGATTGGGCAGATTTCACTAAGCTTGCACCTGAATTGCCGCTGGATGCAATCTTCACAGATATTTTAGGGCAAGTTCCAGATAAGGTGATTGTTCCTCAAGAGCGTTTCTGGAAAGAATTTGCAGCTGAATATTATTCAGAAAAGAATTGGGCTGCTATTCATGCGGGATTGAAATTATTTGCTGCTGGTGCTTGGACGGCTTATCTAACAGAAGAAATTCGCGTTCTTTCTGGCACCTATGTGCGAGCTATTACAGGTGTGCCTGAGGCTCGTGCTAAGGAAAAAGCAGCGTACCAAATGGCGCAGGCACCATATAATCAAGCTCTCGGCCTTTGGTATGCGGGGGAAAAATTCTCACCGGAAGCAAAAGCAGATGTAGAGCATAAAGTCGCTGCTATGATTGATGTTTATAAGTCGCGCCTAGAAACGGCAGATTGGTTAGCTAAGGAAACACGTGATAAAGCGATTGTCAAGCTCAATGTCATCACACCACATATCGGCTATCCAGAAAAATTGCCAGAAACTTATGCGAAAAAAGTAATTGATGAGAAATTGAGCTTGGTGGAGAATGCTCAAAACTTAGCAAAAATTTCTATTGCGCATACATGGAGTCAATGGAATAAGGAAGTGGATCGCAGTGAATGGCATATGCCAGCTCATATGGTCAACGCTTATTATGATCCACAGCAAAATCAAATTGTGTTCCCAGCAGCCATTCTTCAAGCGCCGTTTTATGATTTGCATCAATCTTCGTCAGCTAATTACGGTGGGATTGGTGCAGTAATTGCTCATGAAATTTCACATGCATTTGATTCAA
This sequence comes from Streptococcus sp. SI1, assembly GCF_030439945.1. Taxonomy (NCBI): domain Bacteria; kingdom Bacillati; phylum Bacillota; class Bacilli; order Lactobacillales; family Streptococcaceae; genus Streptococcus; species Streptococcus sp. SI1. The sequence continues at coordinate 72,146 of NZ_JAQFJE010000005.1, read as the reverse complement.
ATGGAGCTTCATTTGACGAACACGGAAGTCTAAATAACTGGTGGAAGCCAGAAGATTATGAAGCTTTCCAAGAACGTACTCAAAAAGTGATTGAACAATTTGATGGTCAAGATTCTTATGGAGCTAAAGTTAATGGGAAATTAACTGTGTCAGAGAATATTGCAGATCTAGGTGGTATTGCGGCAGCACTTGAAGCAGCTAAGAAAGAAGCAGACTTTTCTGCAGAAGAATTCTTTACGAACTTTGCTCGTATTTGGCGCATGAAAGCTCGTCCAGAATACATGCAAATGTTGGCAAGTGTGGATGTACATGCTCCTGGGAAACTTCGTACAAATATTCAATTACCAAACTTTGATGATTTCTTTACGACTTTTGATATTAAAGAAAGCGATGGTATGTGGCGCAAACCAGAAGATCGCGTGATTATTTGGTAATGGCGTCACTTTACTTAAAACCAGTTGGATTACCAGCTGGTTTTTTGTTTGAGAACGGAGAAGTAGACTTTTCCTAATTATACCTTTCAAAATCCTTTGAAAATGGTATAATAATAACATCATAAAATTGGAGTACATCAATGACTTTTTATAATCATAAATCAATTGAAAAAAAATGGCAGAAATATTGGGCGGAGAATCATACGTTTAAGACTGGGACGGTTGTATCAAAACCTAAATTTTATGCGTTAGATATGTTTCCTTACCCGTCTGGGGCTGGTCTTCATGTGGGGCATCCTGAGGGCTACACAGCGACAGATATTCTCAGTCGTTTCAAACGTGCACAAGGCTATAATGTCCTTCATCCAATGGGGTGGGATGCTTTTGGACTTCCAGCAGAACAATACGCAATGGATACAGGAAATGACCCAGCTGAATTTACAGCTAAAAACATTGCTAACTTTAAACGTCAAATCAATAGCCTTGGTTTCTCATATGATTGGGATCGCGAAATTAACACAACAGATCCTAACTACTATAAGTGGACGCAGTGGATTTTTACAAAATTGTATGAAAAAGGTTTGGCATACGAAGCTGAAGTGCCAGTTAACTGGGTTGAAGAACTAGGAACGGCTATTGCTAACGAAGAAGTGCTTCCCGACGGTACATCTGAACGTGGTGGTTATCCAGTTGTTCGTAAACCAATGCGTCAATGGATGCTTAAAATCACAGCTTATGCTGAACGCCTCTTGGAAGATCTAGATGACCTTGATTGGCCAGAATCTATCAAAGATATGCAACGGAACTGGATTGGTAAATCAACTGGTGCTAACGTGACTTTTAAAGTCAAAGATACAGACAAAGATTTCACCGTATTTACAACTCGTCCAGATACACTTTTCGGTGCTACCTATGCTGTTCTAGCACCAGAACATGCTCTTGTTGATGCTATTACCAGTCCTGAACAAGCTCAAGCCGTTGCTGCTTATAAACGTGCGGCTAGCCTTAAATCTGACCTCGCTCGTACAGATCTTGCCAAAGAAAAAACAGGTGTCTGGACTGGTAGCTATGCCATTAACCCAGTTAATGGTAAGGAAATTCCAATCTGGATTGCCGATTATGTGCTTGCTAGCTATGGGACGGGAGCTATTATGGCAGTTCCTGCGCATGATGACCGCGACTGGGAATTTGCAAAGCAATTCGATTTAGAAATTATTCCAGTTCTCGAAGGTGGAAATGTTGAGGAAGCAGCCTATACAGAAGACGGTCTTCACATCAACTCTGGCTTCCTAGATGGCCTCGATAAAGCTCAAGCTATTGACAAAATGGTTTCATGGCTTGAAGCAGAAGGTGTTGGTAATAAGAAAGTCACTTACCGTTTGCGTGACTGGCTTTTCTCACGTCAACGTTATTGGGGGGAACCAATCCCAATCATTCATTGGGAAGATGGCACAACAACAGCTGTTCCAGAAGATCAACTACCACTTGTATTGCCAGTAACAAAAGACATCAAACCTTCAGGAACAGGTGAAAGTCCACTTGCTAACTTGACAGACTGGCTGGAAGTTACGCGTGAAGATGGTGTCAAAGGCCGTCGTGAAACGAACACCATGCCGCAATGGGCAGGTTCAAGCTGGTATTATCTGCGCTACATTGACCCACACAATACGGAAAAATTGGCTGATGAAGAACTGCTTAAGGCATGGCTACCAGTTGATATTTACATTGGTGGTGCTGAACATGCCGTGCTTCACCTGCTCTATGCACGCTTTTGGCACAAAGTTCTATATGACCTTGGTGTTGTTCCAACTAAAGAACCCTTCCAAAAACTTTTTAACCAAGGGATGATTTTGGGAACAAGCTATCGTGACCACCGTGGCGCCCTTGTAGCGACAGATAAAGTTGAAAAACGTGACGGTTCTTTCTTCAGTATCGAAACAGGTGAAGACTTGGAACAAGCTCCAGCTAAGATGTCTAAATCTTTGAAGAATGTTGTTAATCCAGATGATGTAGTGGAGCAGTATGGTGCAGATACTCTTCGCGTTTACGAAATGTTTATGGGACCGCTTGATGCCTCAATCGCATGGTCTGAAGAAGGTCTTGAAGGCTCACGTAAATTCCTCGACCGTGTTTATCGTTTGTTGACAACAAAAGAAATTGTGGCTGAAAATAATGGCAACTTGGATAAAGTTTATAATGAAACTGTCAAAGCCGTTACAGAACAACTTGAAGCCATGAAATTCAACACGGCTATCGCTCAATTAATGGTTTTCATTAATGCTGCAAACAAAGAAGACAAACTCTTTGCTGACTACGCTAAAGGTTTTATACAATTATTAGCACCATTTGCGCCACACCTTTCAGAAGAATTGTGGCAAACATTGACACAATCTGGTGAATCAATTTCATATGTTCTTTGGCCAACGTGGGACGAAGCTAAGTTGGTTGAAAACGATGTAGAAATTGTTGTTCAAATCAAAGGTAAAGTTCGTGCAAAACTTGTCGTACCAAAAGATTCAAGCCGTGAGGATCTTGAAAAACTTGCTCTTGCTAACGACAAAATTCAGTCCGAAGTGGAGGGTAAGCAAGTTGTTAAGGTAATCGTTGTACCTAATAAGTTGGTCAATATTGTGGTGAAATAAATAGAAAGAAGAAAGGGTTCTGATATCATTCAGAATCCTTTTTGCTGTTCTTGCTGGATGTGTAGTATTGTTCTTCTGCTTACACAGTTTTTCCATATAGGCCATTGAGAAAAGCTAAAAGATCATTGAAATTGTAGATTTTGGTTACTAGACAGCTTTCAATGAGTTATATTGTTATTTCGTTTATCTTTTATTACTGTTTAAAGTTGCAGATAAAGAAATGCAGTTTGCATCAAGAATACCATATGGTTTTTTATTGGCTTCGTCAGTTTTATCTGTAACCTAAAAGTACTGCTTTGAGATTACGGATCACTGCCTATTATTTTATTATTTCAAGATGATAGACTAAAATGGTCGTCCAGCTCATTTCGCTACTAAAAGATTATAATAAGATGGTCATCAGCGGATTTGTTTATTGTTAACTCAGATTATTTTGAAACACACGATATTAATGAATAAAGAGAACTATTGGCCCTGTTGAAATCAAAAAGGCAAGCAAAGAGGTATTTTGTAGAGCGTCTTATTTTACTTACACTAGTGACAGGATGAGGGCTGCAGATAAGAGAGACTTACATAAAACTAATATAATTCTATTTGCACTTGGACAGTTTCCTAGATTAAATGGAAAATAAATTTAATTTTTATCAAAAAAATAGAGAACTTTTTACATGAAACCCTTTACATTTTATCGACAAATGTATATAATATCTACAGAAAACGTTTGCACAGATAATAAAATGTTTATGTAAGCTAAAAAATAAAGGAGTTTTCTTTTTATGAAGAAAGTTTATCATCTACAATCTCGAACAAATGAAAAGCGTCAGCATTTTGTAATTCGTAGATGGAAAATAGGGGTAGCGTCCATTGCTATTTTTGCTAGTGTCTTTTTAGCAGGAAATGTATTAGCGCAAGCAGATGAAACTCACAGTGTAGAAAACAGCAGCTTGTCTTCCACATTAGCTAGTGTTGCCAATTCATCACATATAGCTTCAACTAGAGAAGACGCATCAGACAAACTAGATTTGACACCAGCGCGTTTTGTGCAAGAAAATAGTCCAAGTTCAACGACGAACGCTGCTACAACAAGTCCATCAGCAAAAAAAGAATCCACTGAAAAGAAAGAAGATGCTGTTGCAAATTCTGCTGAAAAAGCAACTCCTGTTGTAGAGACGAAATCAGAAGATAAAATTGCAGAAGGTAATATCCGTTTGCACTTTAAGACACTTCCGTCAGATAATTTAGCTAGTCTTGGTTTGTGGACTTGGGATGATGTAGAAACACCTTCTAGTCAAAAAGGCAGCTGGCCGACAGGGGCAACGAGCTTTTCAACAGCCAAAAAAGACGATTATGGCTATTATCTTGATGTGAAAATGGCTGAAAAGCGTAGCAAAATTAGTCTCTTAATCAATAATACAGCAGGTACAAATCTGACTGGAGATAAGACGATTGAATTGCTGAGCCCTAATATGAATGAAGTCTGGTTTGATAAAGACTACAATCCTCATCCTTATGAGCCCCTAAAAGAGGGGGTGGTACGTATTAACTATTATCGTACTGATGGTAAGTATGACAAGAAATCGCTTTGGCTTTGGGGAGATGTAGAAAACCCTAGTAAAAATTGGCCTGACGGAGTGGATTTTGAAAAGACTGGGAAATATGGTCGTTATGTAGATGTTCCCTTAAAAGATGCTGCAAAAACGATTGGATTTTTACTTTTAGATGAAAACAAATCAGGAGATGATGTGAAGATTCAACCCCAGGATTATAATTTGACAAATTTGAAGAAAAATAGTCAAATTTTCCTTCGTGATGCAGATCCAAACATTTATACGAATCCTTATTTTGTTAATGATATTCGTATGACAGGAGCACAACATATCGGCTTGACAGAGGTTGAAGCAACTTTTTCAACTCTTGAAAATGCTAAAAAAGAAGATATTTTAAAAAATCTAAAGATTACAGACAAAAATAAGAAAGAAGTAGCGATTAAGGATGTGATACTTGATGTTAAGAATAAAAAAGCTAAAATTGTTGGCGATTTTGGACAAGCGCAAGCGCCTTATACGATAAAGTATGGTAATGACCAATTTACAACCAGCATGAATTGGCAGCTGAAGGATAGTATTTATAAGTATGATGGTGAATTGGGAGCGCGTGTTTCTCAAGCGGGCAAACAAGTGGATGTAACCTTCTGGTCACCAAGTGCAGATCAAGTAGATTTGGTGATTTACGATAAAAACGATCAGAACAAGGTTGTTGGCAAAGTAGCGATGACAAAAGGGGAAGCTGGTACTTGGAAGGGAACATTGACACCACAAACAAATCTAGGAATCAAGGATTACCGTGGTTATTTCTATCATTATGAAATTACTCGCGGGGGTAAAAAAGTTCTCGCACTAGATCCTTATGCCAAATCTTTGGCAGCGTGGAATAGTGAAGATGCAGAAAAAGGCGAGTCCTACAAGATTGCCAAAGCAGCCTTTGTCGAGCCAAGTGAATATGGTCCAAAAGATCTGACCTATGCTAAGATTCCTAACTTTAAGAAGCGGGAAGATGCTTTGATTTATGAGACACACGTTCGTGATTTTACCTCAGATCCAGCTATTTCAAAGGATTTGAAATCTCAATTTGGGACTTTCTCAGCTTTTATTGAGAAATTGGATTATTTGAAAGACTTGGGAGTGACCCACATTCAACTCCTGCCAGTCCTGAGTTATTACTTTGTCAATGAATTGAAAAATGCTGAGCGCATGGACAAGTACGCTTCCAGCAACAGCAATTACAACTGGGGTTATGATCCACAAAACTATTTTTCATTAACAGGAATGTATTCAACAAATCCGAAAGATCCAGCTAAGCGTATTGAAGAATTTAAAAATCTTGTCAATGAAATTCATAAGCGTGGTATGGGTGTCATCATGGATGTGGTCTATAATCATACTGCCAAGACTTCTATTTTTGAAGATTTAGAGCCAAATTACTATCACTTTATGGATGCGGATGGTACACCGAGAACTAGCTTTGGTGGTGGCCGCTTGGGGACAACACACTACATGAGCCGTCGTGTTTTAGTAGATTCGATTAAATATTTGACTAGTGAATACAAGGTAGATGGTTTCCGTTTTGATATGATGGGGGATCATGATGCAGAGTCTATCCAAAAAGCCTATGAAGAAGCGAAAAAATTAAATCCAAATCTAGTGATGCTGGGGGAAGGTTGGAAGACGTATACAGGGGATGAAAATAAGCCAGTCCAGCCTGCGGATCAATCTTGGATGAAATCCACTGATACCGTTGGTGTCTTCTCAGATGATATTCGCAACACCTTGAAATCTGGTTATCCGAATGAAGGAGCACCTGCCTTTATTACTGGTGGCAAACGCAATGTAGAAAGTGTTTTTAAAAATATCAAGGCACAGCCAACCAATTTTGAGGCGGATAGCCCAGGAGATGTGATTCAATACATTGCTGCGCATGATAATTTGACACTCTTTGATATCATTGCCCAGTCGATCAAGAAAGATCCTGCGGTGCCTGCAAATAATCAAGAGATTCATCGTCGTTTGCGCCTAGGCAATATGATGGTTCTAACTTCGCAAGGTACGCCTTTCATTCATTCTGGACAAGAATATGGGCGGACAAAACAATTCCGGGATCCAGCTTATAAATACCCTGTACCTGATGATAAGGTACCGAATAAGTCACATCTATTGACCAATGCAGACGGAACACCGTTTGAGTACCCATACTTCATTCATGATTCCTATGATTCTAGTGATGCAGTCAATCATTTTGATTGGACTAAGGCGACTGATTCTGGAAAATATCCTGAAAATGCCAAGAGTCGGGCCTATATGAAAGGTTTGATTGCCCTACGAAAATCAACGGATGCCTTCACACGCAAGACGAAAGCTGAAGTCGATCAAAATGTAACTCTCATTACACAGTCAGGTAAAGACGGTGTTGGGAAAGAAGATCTTATCCTTGGCTATCAAGTTGTAGCTTCAAATGGAGATATTTATGCTGTCCTTATTAACGCAGATAGTAAGGAACGGAAATTTAATTTTGGTGAAGGGTATAAGCATTTAGCGCAGGCAGAAATTGTAGCAGATGCTAATACAGCAGGGGTAGCAGCTATCTCTAATCCAGTAGGTGTGAACTTAGGAGCAGACGGTGTCTCATTAGCACCATTGACAGCCACAATCTTGCGCATTCAAAAAAAGAGTAAACCAAATCAAGAAAAACCAAACGGGGAAGATAAACATCAAAGCGGACTTTCTAGACCAAAAGAAGATTCTGGGCAAGCGGCGCCTTCTTCAACACAGAGAGAGACTTCAACTGAGAAGATCCAGCAACAGCAAATAGCAAGAGCAAAATCAGATAAGTTCTTGCCGTCTACGGGAACAACGGTTTCAATGATTGGCATTTTTACAGGAATTGTCTTGCTTTTATCAGGTGTATGTATTCTTAAGAAAAAGAAATAGAACTTTCATAGGACGGAAGCTATGTCGGCTGTAAGACTTCTAATCTCTCTGCAGTTGCTAGCCTCAGATGGATTTGCCGAATCTTTTTTGCCAATCTATTTTTCGTCTGTATATTTGATTAGAAAACTTGAAATGTTTTTCTGAAAGCGCTATAATTTTGATAGATTAATATTAGGAGGATGGGTTTTATGAAATCATCTAAAGCCACAATCACAATTTTTTCAGCTCTTGCTTCAGTTATTTTATTGACTAGTTGTGGAACAAAAGCAGCCGATAATAAAACTACGCAAAGTAACACATCTGACAATAAAGTCACCATGACGCATGATCAATTGCGTTCAAGAGAAAATACCATGGGCACACTTTGGTATCAAAAATCTGATGAAGCCAAAGCCCTGTATTTGCAAGGTTATAATGTCGCAACGAACCGTCTGAAAGAATTGCTGCAAAAACCGACAGATAAGCCATATTCAATCGTTCTTGACTTAGATGAAACGGTCTTAGACAATAGCCCTTATCAAGCTCAAAATGTCAAAGACGGCACAGCTTTTAATCCTAAAAATTGGGATGCTTGGGTACAGAAAGCTTCAGCTAAAGCTGTTCCTGGTGCGAAAGAATTTCTTCAATATGCTCATCAAAATGGTGTTCAAATCTACTATATTTCTGACCGTGCGGCAAATCAAGTAGATGCAACGATTAAGAACTTAGAAAAAGAAGGTATTCCTGTACAAGGGAAAGATCATTTGATGTTTTTAGAAAAAGGCGTGAAATCAAAAGAAGGTCGCCGTCAAAAAGTTCAGGAAAAAACGAATCTGGTTATGTTGCTAGGAGATAATCTGGTTGACTTTGCAGATTTCTCAAAGACATCAGCTGATGAACGTGGCAAGAAATTGGAAGAATTAAAGAAAGAATTTGGCGAAAAATTCATTATCTTCCCAAATCCAATGTACGGTTCATGGGAAAGCACAGTTTATAAAGGCAAAAAATTAGATGCGAAAGGCCAAATTGAAGAACGCCAAAAAGCGTTGCAAGGTTATAAATAATAAAAAGAAAAAACAGAATGTCCAAATAAGGGCATTCTGTTTTTTCTTTGTCTTTTAGCTTGTGCTTTGTGAATGTATGAAAAAGTGGACTAAGATTTGCTAATTTTATTATAGTAAAGATGCTTATATTTTCCAGATGCTTACTCTTAAGCTAGCTAGCAAGATGTGACTTAAAATAAAAATGGTTTACACTAATGAAAAGACAAAGGGGATTCTTTATTTTTTAATCGAAAAATCCTTTGTTTTATGGTAAAATAGTGTCATTACAAGGCGAGGGAAAAAGATGTCATCAACGTTTGAAATTTTAATGAATCAAATCAATATGCCACTTGATATGAGACAATCAAGTGCCTTTTTACATGCAGAAATTGAGCAAGTTCTGGTGCATAAAGTCAGCCATATCTGGGAATTTCATTTTTCTTTTGAAGAAATTTTGCCGATTGACATATTTCAAGAATTGAAAAAGTGCTTGAAGGAAGAATTTTCTAAAACGGGGAATCAAGCAGTTTTTGAGATAAGGACAATAAACAAAGATTTCACAGATGAGCTATTGCAGGCTTATTATCAAGAAGCTTTTACAGAAGGTCCTTGTACTAGTCAGGGATTTCGCAGTATGTATCAAGGGTTGAAGGTGCATGCTGAAGGAAATCAACTAGTGATTGAAGGCCCTTCAAGTATTGATACGGCTCATTTTCAGAAGATTCATTTGCCAAATTTGGCAAAACAGTTGGTCAAGTTTGGTTTTCCACAGTTTCAATGTCAGGTTAAGGCAAGCGATGCTTTAACACAGCAGCAAGTCGAAACTTTCCAAGCTGAGAAAGAAAAGATTGTACAAGCAGCGAATGATGAAGCTCTAAAAGCCATAGAAGCGCTGCAGAAAATGGCAGCTCCACCTGTTGAAGAAAAGACAAGTTACTCTGGTTTTCAAGCGAAAAAAGCTACTGCACGACCAAAATTGGATAAAGCTGAAATCACGCAGATGAATGCCATTCAGACTGAGGAAAATCGGATTGTCTTTGAAGGAATGGTTTTCGATCTTGAAAAAAAGGTTACTCGCACAGGGCGCGTACTCATTAATTTTAAGATGACCGATTATACTTCTAGCTTTGCGCTTCAGAAATGGTTTAAAAATGAAGAAGAAGCTAAGAAATATGACATGATTAAGAAAAATTCATGGTTGCGTGTACGTGGAAATATTGAAATGAATAACTTCACGCATGATTTGACTATGAATGTACAAGATGTACAGGAAGTGGTGCATTATGACCGTAAAGATCTCATGCCTGAAGGTGAGAAACGGATTGAATTTCACGCGCATACCAATATGTCAACTATGGATGCCCTACCAGAAGTCGAAGATTTGATTGCGACAGCTGCGAAGTGGGGGCATAAAGCAGTTGCGATTACTGACCACGGCAATGTGCAGAGTTTTCCTCATGGTTATAAAGCTGCTAAAAAAGCCGAGATTCAGTTGATTTATGGCATGGAAGCCAATATTGTTGAAGATCGTGTGCCCATTACTTACAATGAAATAGATATGGAGTTGGGAGAAGCCACTTATGTTGTCTTTGACGTAGAAACGACTGGTTTGTCTGCTATTTATAATGATTTGATTCAGGTAGCAGCCAGCAAGATGTACAAGGGCAATGTCATCGCGGAATTTGACGAATTTATTAATCCAGGACACCCTTTGAGTGCGTTTACGACAGATTTGACGGGAATTACAGATGAACATGTTAAAAATGCGAAACCACTTGAGCAAGTTTTACAGGAATTTCAGGAATTTTGCAAAGATACGGTACTTGTCGCCCATAATGCTACCTTTGACGTGGGCTTTATGAATGTTAACTATGAGCGTCATGGCTTGCCGAAAATCACCCAACCAGTCATTGACACGCTGGAATTTGCCCGCAACCTCTATCCAGAATACAAGCGGCATGGTTTGGGGCCTCTGACTAAGCGTTTTCAAGTATCGCTTGACCATCACCACATGGCCAATTACGATGCGGAAGCAACAGGCCGACTGCTATTTATCTTCATCAGAGATGTAGCAGAAAAGCGTGGAATTACCAATCTTAATAAGTTGAATACGGATTTGGTGGATGAAAATTCCTATAAAAAAGCACGAGTGAAACACGCTACGATTTATGTGAAAAATCAAACAGGGTTGAAGAATATTTTCAAATTGGTCAGTCTGTCCAATACTAAATATTTTGAAGGTGTACCACGGATTCCGCGAACGGTTTTGGATGCGCATCGAGAAGGCTTGGTTCTAGGAACTGCTTGTTCAGAAGGAGAAGTGTTTGATGCGGTTGTTTCACAGGGCCTGGATGCAGCTGTCGAAGTAGCGAAATATTATGACTTTATCGAAATCATGCCTCCAGCGATTTATGCTCCATTGATTGCCAAAGAGCAGGTTAAGGATATGGAGGAGCTGCACACAATCATCAAGAATTTGATTGAAGTTGGAAAACGACTAGACAAACCAGTTCTGGCTACCGGAGATGTGCATTATATTGAGCCTGAGGAAGAAATTTATCGGGAGATTATCGTTAGGAGTTTGGGACAAGGTGCCGTGATTAACCGGACCATAGGTCACGGTGAAAATGCTCAACCAGCTCCGCTTCCCAAAGCACATTTCCGTACAACCAATGAAATGCTGGATGAATTCGCTTTTTTAGGTGATGAACTAGCTCGACAAGTGGTCATTGAGAATCCCAATCAGTTGGCGTTAACCTTTGAACCAATTGAAGTGGTAAAAGGGGACCTCTATACACCATTTATTGATAAATCTGAAGAAAAAGTCGCTGAGTTGACTTATGCAAAGGCTTTTGAAATCTATGGTAATCCACTACCAGATATTGTAGATCATCGAATTGAACGGGAATTATCCTCTATTTTAGGGAATGGTTTTGCCGTGATTTATTTGGCTTCACAAATGCTTGTACAGCGTTCTAATAAACGAGGCTATTTAGTTGGTTCGCGTGGTTCAGTTGGCTCCAGTTTTGTGGCGACCATGATTGGGATTACTGAGGTCAATCCTTTGTCGCCTCACTATGTCTGTGGCAAATGTCAATACAGCGAGTTCATCACGGATGGCTCCTATGGTTCTGGCTTTGATATGCCAGATAAGGACTGTCCAAAATGCGGCCACAAGCTGAGCAAGAATGGCCAGGATATTCCTTTCGAGACCTTCCTTGGATTTGATGGGGACAAGGTCCCTGATATTGACTTGAACTTCTCTGGAGAGGATCAGCCTAGTGCCCACTTAGACGTTCGAGACATTTTTGGGGAGGAATATGCTTTTCGGGCTGGTACTGTTGGTACAGTTGCTGCTAAAACGGCCTATGGTTTTGTCAAGGGCTACGAGCGCGACTACGGGAAGCTCTATCGGGATGCCGAAGTTGAGCGTCTGGCTCAGGGAGCTGCCGGAGTTAAACGAACGACTGGACAACACCCAGGGGGAATTGTGGTTATTCCAAACTATATGGATGTCTATGATTTTACACCAGTTCAATACCCAGCGGATGACTTGACTGCTGAATGGCAAACAACCCACTTTAACTTCCACGATATTGATGAGAATGTCCTAAAACTAGATGTACTTGGTCATGATGATCCAACTATGATTCGGAAGTTACAGGATTTGTCAGGAATTGATCCCAATGATATTCCTATGGATGATGCTGGCGTCATGGCCCTCTTTTCTGGGACAGACATCCTGGGTGTGACTCAGGAGCAAATCGGTACGTCAACTGGTATGCTAGGGATTCCGGAATTTGGAACCAACTTTGTACGGGGCATGGTGGATGAAACTCACCCAACAACTTTCGCAGAATTACTTCAATTATCAGGCTTGTCTCACGGTACCGACGTATGGCTGGGAAATGCACAAGATTTGATTAAGCAGGGGATTGCCGACCTGTCTACTGTTATTGGTTGTCGGGACGACATCATGGTTTACCTCATGCATAAGGGCTTAGAGCCTAAAATGGCCTTTACGATTATGGAACGGGTGCGGAAAGGCATGTGGCTCAAAATTTCTGACGAAGAAAGAAATGCTTACATTGCTGCTATGAAAGAAAATAATGTACCAGAATGGTACATTGAGTCATGTGGAAAAATCAAGTACATGTTCCCCAAGGCCCATGCAGCAGCCTATGTTATGATGGCCTTACGGGTGGCCTATTTCAAGGTGCATCATCCGATTTATTACTACTGTGCCTACTTCTCCATTCGGGCCAAAGCTTTTGAAATTAAGACCATGAGTGGCGGACTTGATGCTGTCAAGCGCCGGATGAGCGAAATTGCTGAAAAGCGCAAGAATAATGACGCCTCCAATGTAGAAATTGACCTTTATACGACTCTGGAAATCGTCAATGAAATGCTGGAGCGTGGCTTCAAGTTCGGGAAGCTGGATCTCTATAAGAGCCATGCGACTGAGTTTCTCATCGAAGGAGATACCCTTATCCCACCTTTCTCTGCTATGGATGGTCTGGGTGACAACGTTGCCCGCCAAGTGGTCAGAGCGCGGGAAGAAGGCGAATTCCTCTCTAAGGCAGAACTCCGCAAACGTGGCGGTCTCTCTAGCACCCTAGTCGAAAAAATGGACGACATGGGCATTCTGGGCAATATGCCCGAGGACAACCAGTTGAGTCTGTTTGATGAGTTTTTCTAAAATATAGAAAGAGGTTTTTATGAAACTTACCATTTCCGCTCAAGATAAGCCAGCGCAAAAAGTGTTTGATTACCAGCTGGATCTTGACCCAGATACGATTTTGAAAATGACCACTTTGATTTGCGGTACGGTGGCAGCGGTTAGCCTGCTGTCCTTATTTAAAGAAAAATAACAAAAGAAAAGGAGAAGTAGAATGGTTAGAAAAGGAGAAGTAGAATGGTTCTGCCAAATTTTAAAGAAAACTTAGAAAAATACGCTAAACTATTGGTTGCCAATGGTATTAATGTGCAGCCGGGTCACACGGTGGCGCTCAATATTGATGTGGAGCAGCGTGAGCTGGCTCACTTGATTGTCAAGGAAGCCTATGCTCTGGGAGCTCACGAGGTCATCGTCCAGTGGGCGGATGATTTGAGTACACGTGAGAAATTCCTCCATGCGCCGATGGACCGCTTGGACAACATCCCTGGCTATAAGGTGGCTGAGATGAACTATCTCCTTGAAAAGAAAGCCAGCCGCTTGGGTGTTAGTTCATCGGACCCAGGTGCTTTGAATGGCGTGGATGCCGAGAAATTATCGGCTTCTGCTAAGGCTATGGGGATAGCTATGAAGCCGATGCGAATTGCAACCCAATCCAATAAAGTCAGCTGGACAGTCGCTGCAGCAGCTGGTACAGAATGGGCTAAGAAGGTCTTTCCAGATGCAGTTAGTGATGAGGAAGCGGTAGACTTGCTCTGGGATCAGATTTTCAAAACCTGCCGTGTCTATGAGGATGATCCAGTTGCAGCTTGGCAGGCTCATGAAGAAAAACTCAGCTCAAAAGCTAAGATTTTAAATGAGGAGCAATTTTCTGCTCTGCACTACACAGCTCCTGGGACTGACTTGACATTGGGCTTGCCTAAGAACCATCACTGGGAATCAGCTGGTGCAGTTAATGCACAAGGCGAAAGATTCTTGCCAAATATGCCGACAGAAGAGGTCTTTACAGCACCAGACTTCCGCCGGGCTGATGGTTATGTAACTAGCACCAAGCCTCTTAGCTATAATGGCAATATCATAGAAGGTATCAAGGTGACCTTCAAGGACGGCCAGATTGTGGACATTACTGCTGAAAAGGGCGATCAGGTTATGAAGGACCTTGTCTTTGAAAATGCTGGTGCGCGTGCTTTAGGTGAATGTGCCTTGGTACCAGATCCAAGCCCGATTTCCCAGTCAGGCATTACCTTCTTCAATACTCTCTTTGATGAGAATGCTTCTAACCACTTGGCGATCGGTGCAGCTTATGCTACTAGTGTAGTTGGCGGAGAGAATTTCTCTGAAGAAGAGTTGGCAGCTGTAGGTCTCAACCGCTCGGATGTCCATGTGGATTTTATGATTGGTTCTAGCCAGATGGATATTGACGGTATCCGTGAAGACGGCAGCCGAGTTCCTATCTTCCGTAATGGAGACTGGGCAATCTAAGATTTCAAGTTGCTTTGAATGGCGATTTCAATAATGACATTCTTGAGAAGCCTTGCTAGAAACATAGAAAGAAGGAGCATATATGATTGGTAGTATGTTTGTTGGTTTCATTGTTGGACTGATTGCTGCTGCAATCACCAATCGTGGAGAGAGCATGGGCTGTCTCGGAAAAATCCTCTTGGGCTGGTTTGGATCCTTGATTGGTCAATTTCTTTTTGGTCATTGGGGGCCAATGCTTGCTGATACGGCTATTGTTCCATCAGTCCTGGGTGCTGTTATTCTCTTGGCTATTTTTTGGAGACGGGATAGTTAGAATAGAAAAAATACCTAGATAAAGACTATCTAGGTATTTTTGATAATGATGTACAAGCTATTTACTCAATCACCAACATGCCATCTGTCACTGCAAACGGGTCTTTTTCGTTGATGCGGTCGTAGAACATAATGCCATTGGTATGATCAATTTCGTGTTGTACGACAATGCTATTGTATCCTTTTAGTTTGATTCGGTGTTTTTTGCCATCCTTGTCAAAATAGTCAACGGTGACTCGTGCATGACGAACAACATAGCCCGGAACTTCGCGGTCAACGGACAGGCAACCCTCGCCTTCAGCCAGCGCTGCATCTTGAACGGAATGCGCCACTACTTTAGCATTATACATAACGGTTTGTAGAGCATAGGCTTCTTTAGGGGGATTTCCTTCTTTGTCTGGCAGGTTTGGAACCAAAACGGCAATAATACGTTTGGACAAATCTAGTTGTGGTGCAGCTAGACCAACTCCACCCCGGAGTCCCATCTTTTCAGCAGTGACTGGATCTTGTGAATTTCTCAAAAATTGGAGCATTTTTTCGCCTAAGATAATTTCTTGATCTGTAAGTGGAAAGGTGACATCTTCTGCTACTGCTCGCAGCGTTGGATTCCCTTCACGAATGATGTCATTCATATCAATTGAATGAGCTGGTTTTGTTAATTTTTCAATAACAGACATAATCTCTCCTTTGTTTTAAAATTGGATATTTATTCTAAATAAAATTCTTTTTTATATGATAAATATAACACAAAACAAAGGAGAAAGAAAGAAGAAAGGAAACAAGCAAATCGGACAATCAATAGTAATGTAAAGAACGTGTGTAGATATAAAGAAATAAATTATCAAAAAAATAGTAGGATATACTTGCTATTTTAAGTAAAAACAGGTATGATGAGTAATTGGATGTATAAAATAGTATTACTTATTCAATATTATTTTGAAATTAATAATACATTTTGTAAAGGAGAAAAAATTGAAAACTCTACTATTTGGAAATACAGGGTATGTGACCGAAGAGTTTATACAGGAAGCCTTTCCAAAAGATATGGTTTATCTCTTAGGAGAGACACATTTAAAAAATTCAAAAAAATTGAAGTTAACAGTCTTCTCTGAAGCAGAGAAAACTGATATGGAAGAAATTTTAAGAACATATCGATTTGATCGCATTCTTTATTTCTCTAATTCTTTAACTTATAAAAATCATCAAGTAGGAGAATTAGAGAGATTGCAATCTTTTTTGAATGTTGTCAAGGGGTTGGTTTATTCGAAGATTCTTTATATAACAGGACCAGAGGTGCTGAACCGTCCTCAAGAGTTAGAAATAGCAGCGGAGAGCCTTTGTCAGCATTGGGTAAAGGTGAATAGACAATCTCTTAAAATAGTCCGTAGTCCTTATTTATATTCTGCCAGACTGCCAGAAGATTATTTTTATCGTTTATTCGATAAAGTTCACGAAAATAGAGCTATTTCTATTGAAGAACATCCGGATGAAATTGCGAATTTTATCAATTCAGAAGATTTAGCAGAGCTAATCAGCAAAATTTTTGATAGTTGGGATGATCAGACAGAAATTTTAAATATCTATAATCCGTTTGAAATTACTTTTCAGCATGTTGCAGAAAAGTTAGAAGAGCTGGCATTCTCTAAAAGTAAAATAGTGATTGATTCCAAATCGCCTGAACCTTGCCTTTATCACTCAACAGATAAAGATAATTTAAGGCACCGTTATGGCTGGTTTATTCATTATTCACTTTTAGACGATTTAGCAGATTTATATAAAGATTTTGTTAAAGAAAATAAAGCGTCGAAACATCTGGAATTCAATCGTTTAAAAGCAGTTGTATATACGATGCGTTCTCATAAGACTTCCCAAAAGATAGCTGAGATTTTGCTTGCTTTTTTCTTGTCTGAGGTATTGAGCGCAATGTTGAACGGTTTTAATCAATTGAAAATGCTGGATGTCCGTTTACTTTTTATTACCTTGGTTAGTACGATTTTTGGAACAATCTATGGAATTTTTGCAAGCTTCCTTTCTATAATTGGTCTATTTGCAGCAACTATTCTTGCTGGGGGGAATTGGCAATCAATCGTTTATAATACAGACAGATGGATTACCTTTGCAGCTTACATGTTTGTTGCTCTTATTTGTGGTATTATCCAGATGAAATATCAAGATGAGAAAGAAATGTTAGAAAAAGAAAATCAGTTGCTAAATGATAGAAATGAATTTTTATCTATCTCATATGAGGATGCAGTTTATGATCGTGAACAATTAGCTCAGCAAGTTGTAAGTAATCAAACTGGTACCAGCAAGCTGTTTTCTATTTTTCAACAATTAGATAAACCAACAGTAGAAGCTGTTTTAAATGAAACAAAGAAAATTGTTGCAGAACAACTGGAAACAAATAGTGTCAACATATATTCATTATCTGAGTTTTCTGGCTTCAACCTAAATAGGTATCCGATATTAGCAGAAGAGTTGAAAAATGATGAAGTTTGGGTCAATAAGAATTTGATTCCAGATTATCCAGTTTATGCATTAAAAATAGAATCTGCTTCAGGGTTAAGCTATCTTTTGTGGATTGAGGATGTTTCTTATAGTCATTTATCTCTTTCGCGTATGCACTTCTTACAAATGATTGGTGGAGCAACAGCTTCTATGTTAGATAAAGCTGGTTATCATCAAGCATTTGTCAACCTCAAAAAGACTACAGTTTTAGGAACTACTCCTAATGGCATCAAATATGGAGGGTGATAAATGGAGTTTATTGTTTCTCTATTCTGTGTGATTTTAGATTTGGCATTATGTATCCATTCGTACTATTTGCTCAATTCTAAAAAAATTAAATTGCCCCTATTTTATACCATCTTTCCCATTGCGATACCATTTTTAGGTTATCTTTTACTGTGGCTTATAAATCCATCTAGACATGACGATACATCAAATGTGTCTCATCTTGCACAAGAGGCGGATGTTTGGACAGAGCTAAGTGGAGTTGAAAATAAAAATGGGCTAGGAAATGCATATGAGAATGTCGAAGACCTCATCCCATTAGAAGAAGCGCTGTTGTTGCAAGATAAGGAAACAGCACGGTGGATGATAATGGAAATGGTTAGTCGGACTCCAGATCGATTTACCGAATTGTTATTTTTGGCCCGCAAAGATGAAGATACAGAAGTCGTGCATTACGCTACGACTCTTATTGCGGAAGTCTCAAGACAGTATGATATCCGTTTGCAAAAGTTAAATAAACGGTATCATCAAAATCCTGATGATTTCCAAGTTTTAGCAGAGTACTGTACTATTTTAGCAAGCTATTTACAAAAAGGGCTTGTAACGAAACGATTGGAAAAACTACTTAGAAAAGATTACTCAGATCTTCTGGAAAAAAAGATTCAACAAAAAGAAGAGTTATCTGATTATCTGAATTTTATTAAAAATGAGTTGTTGCTTAAGCATTATATACGTGTTAAGGAATATCTTGATTTGATTTCAAGAAAGTGGGGACAACACGAAGAAATTTATATGTTATATCTACAATATTATTATGAAACGAAACAAGGAGAAAGGATAAAAGAATTGATAAAAGCTATAGAAAAAAACTCGATTTATATTTCAAAAGAGAACCGAGAATATTTAGCTTTTTGGCAATTTTAAAGGCTGATAAGAATGAAAAAGAAAAAAAGGTATTGGCTTATTCAAGGGAGTCCATTATAGTAGCGGTCATCTTTCTTTTATTAGCTGCAGTTTTGTGGATTCAAAAAAGCGGAGAACGTTATACGGTTTCTACAAATAACAATACATATCTAAAAGGAAATGTTCCCACTTCTAAAGCAGTTTTTGAAAGTTTAGCAAAAGAAAATCTTGTTCTTTATGATGAAAATAATGATACAAGTAGACGTGCAAAAGAGCAATTTGCACAGATTCTTAAGGACATGAAGCAGGGCTACCAATTAGTTAATGTTGCGAAAGAATCTCTTCCCAGTTTTTCAAATTATAAAAAAGTTATCGTACTTTTAAGTGATTTAGAAACCGTGGGCAAAAAAATACAGGAAATGGTTGATTGGGTTGAACAAGGGGGGAATGTTCTATTTGGAGTGACGCTAGTTAAGGACAACACTTCCGCGTCTATTGAGAAAAAATTAGGCGTGGTAAGCTCCAATTATGAGAACTCTATAGTAAATAATATTTATATTGATAAAGATTTCATGATTGGTGGTGGAAAAAGTTATCCAATTGACGGCGGTTTTGAATCAGCCTGGACAGTCTCGCTTTCATCAGATACCAAGGTTCATGCGTGGACAGACAATAAGGCTCATACTCCTCTTGTTTGGGAGAAAAAATATGGCAAAGGAAAGTTTGTTGTAGATAACTTTGGAATTTATGAAAGAGCAGTTCGCGGTATTTATGCTGCTTCTTATAGCTTATTGACGAATGCGACAGCTTATCCTGTTATCAATGGTGCTACGTTCTATTTAGACGATTTTCCTTCCCCTGTACCTGCAGGTGATGCTACCTACATTAAACGAGATTACAATACCAGTATTGCTGATTTCTATACGAATATTTGGTGGCCAGATTTATTGAAGTTATCTGAAAAGTACGGCATTAAATACACTGGTGGTGTCATTGAGAATTATGAAGATGATACATCAGGTCATGTAACTGCGCAAAAAGATATAGAACGCTTTAAGTACTTTGGAAAATCTCTTTTAGCAAATGGTGGAGAGCTTAGTTATCATGGGTATAACCACCAACCCCTTTCTCCTAAAGATACTGATTACGGAGATGAATTTCCAACTTATAAAACTTGGAAAAATAAAAAAGCAATGGAAGCTTCTATTCGTGAGTTGATGAGATTTACGAAGTCACTCTTTCCAAAGGGGGAGAAGTCCATTTACATTCCACCTTCAAATGTCCTTTCAAAAGAAGGAAGAGAAGTTTTGAGAGAGAAGTTTCCAGAAATTAAAAGTATTGCTAGTAATTATTTCCCAGGAAAATTCACCTATTCACAAGAATTTGAAGTAGCAGACGACGGCCTGATTGAACAACCGCGAATTGTTTCAGGGGCATCTTGGGATAATTATTCTAAATTAACTGTTTTTTCAGAATTAAATATGCATTATGTGTTGACTCACTTTCTTCATCCAGATGACGTAATGGATGAAGATAGAGGTGCAAAACAAGGCTGGAAAAAACTGTACAAAGATTTCACTAATGAGATTGCATGGGTTGATAAAATGGCACCTAATATTAGAGATTTGACGGGTTCTGAAATGGCAGGCGCTATTCAACGCTATGGTATTTTAAGTGTTCAACAACAGAAAACTGATAGTGGTTTGGAATTAACTCTAGGTAATTTCCATGATAATGCCTATGTGATGCTTCGTTTGAATGAAGGCAAGCCAGGAAAAGTGACTGGTGGGAAATTAGAACATTTAACTGGAAATCTTTATTTAATACATGCTACTTCTGCAAAAATAGAAATTGAATTGAAGTAAAAAGAGAAGATAAAAATGAGAATCTGTTTGGTTTTAGAGGGTTCCTACCCCTATGTACATGGAGGTGTGTCTACTTGGATGCATCAATATATCACAGAAATGAAAGAACATGAATTTATCATTTGGGTTATTGGAGCCAATGAGGAAAAGAAAGGCATGTTCGTCTATGAATTTCCTGAGAACGTTGTAGAAGTTCATGAAGTATTTCTGGATAGCTTAACTAGCTCAAAAGTGATTGATAAAAAAAGTGAAGAATTATCTCATGAAGAGTATGATGCTTTAAAACAATTAGTTTTTTGTGCAAAACCTGAGTGGTCTCTTATTTTCGACCTCCTTCAAGAAGGAAAAGTTCAACGAGATGACTTTTTAGTGAGTGAAGAATTTTTTCAGATGATTCAAGATTTATGTGAAAAAAAATATGCTGCACAGCCTATGTCAGATATATTTCATACTATCCGATCTATGCTTTTTCCATTATTAACATTGTTGTCTAGTGAGATCCCTGTTGCAGATGCTTATCATGCTATTTCTACTGGTTATGGTGGTATTTTGGCAACATTAGCTAGTACCCGTATGAATAAGCCATTGTTGTTGACAGAACATGGAATTTATACGCGGGAGCGTGAGGAAGAAATTATTCGTGCAGATTGGATTTTACCTTCTATGCGTAAGCAGTGGATTGATTTCTTTTATATGCTATCCGATGCAATTTATTCTAAGGCAGATTGTATTACGAGTCTTTTTTCAAAAGCTCGTGAAACACAAATTGCTCTTGGTTGTGATGCGAAAAAATGTCGAGTTATTTCAAATGGTATTGATTATGAAAGCTTTTCTAATATTCCTTTTGAAAAAGATGATGATAGTTGGATTAATATTGGAGCTGCTGTCAGAATGGCTCCAATTAAAGATATTAAAACGATGATTTATGCTTTTTACGAAGTATCCTCCCAGATGCCCAATGTTCGCCTTTATATTATGGGAGGGGTGGATGATGAAGCCTATGCAGAAGAATGTTATGCTTTAGCACGTAAGTTGAAATTAGAAAATCTCTTCTTTACTGGGCGTGTTAATATCAAAGAATATCTCAAAAAAATGGACTTTATGATTTTAACGAGTATATCAGAAGGGCAACCATTGTCTATATTGGAGTCAATGGCTGCTGGAAAACCTTGTGTTACAACGGATGTTGGCTGTTGTAAAGAATTATTAGGGGGAAAGCTAGACGATACATTAGGTTCAGCCGGCTATTGTGTGCCACCAACAGACTTAATGAGCTTAGCACATGCAATGCTTGTAATGGCAAGTTCAGAAGAAAAACGCCTAACGATGGGACAAATTGCTAAAAAAAGAAGTGAGCAATTTTATCAATATCATCAAATGATTGAACAATATAGACAATTATATAAGGAGTATGTAAGATAATGGCAGGGATAGGATTCGAACTGCGAAAAGTATATAATAAAGGTGGATTCCTTTCAAAACAAAAGGCTTATGGTTATGCAGGTGTTGCATATGTGGGACCAATGCTTCTTGGGATTTTACTTATTTTGGCAGTTGTCATTCTAAGTGTGCTGGGACGACTGAGTAATACTGCACGTGATCATTTACTTGGTTTGATTTCGTATTCGATCTTAGCTTCCTTAGCGATTACCAACCTATTTTCAATGATTGTGACTCGTTATGTGGCAGATATGCTCTATGAGAAAAAATTTGAAAAAATTTTGTCTTCTTATTTTTCCTCAGGGGCAATCATGTTAGGTATGGGATTTGTGACTTATGGAATTTTCCTCTTTATTTCGGGAATTCCTCTGTTAGAAATTCTCTTAAACTTGATCTTGTTTAGTGAACTATGTATGATTTGGAATGCTGTGAATTATTTAACGGCTGTAAAAGATTATCGTAGTATTCTAAAAACCTTTGCCATAGCAATTTTGATTACTGTCGTGATTGGTTTAACAACACTCGTCTTAGCCATTCCGTATGGTTTGTTATTTAGTGTTTGTACTTCTTATGGCTTCATTCTTGTACAAATGATTCGTATTTTATATAGACATTTTCCGAAAAACTATACTACTAATTTTGAATTCTTTGTTTGGTTTGATAAATATCTAGAACTTTTCAAAGTAGGCATTTATATGTTTATTGGACTTTTTGCACATATCGTTATTAATTGGTTTGGTCCACTTAGTAAAGGAATCGGAGGACTTTTTCATACCGCTCCGGTTTATGATGTTCCTGCTATGCTCGCTTATCTAGTGACTTTGGTATCTACTGTAAACTTTGTGGTATCTGTTGAGGTGAAATTTTATCCAAAATTTAGAGAATACTATCATATGTATGATGGAGTAGGGAGTGTTAAAAAAATTAATCAAGCTGAAATTGAAATGATGAATACCTTACGGAATGAATTGAAATATTTATCATGGAAGCAGCTTTTAGCAACTTTACTAGCTATGTTTGTGGGAATTGTTCTGTTGACAGTTTTACCACTTGGCTTTAATAGTCAGATGAAAGGTTATTTTCAAACACTTTGTTTAGGCTATGGGGTTTATGCTGTAGGGAATATTAATTTATTAATGTTACTTTACTTTGTTGATTATAAAGGTGCAAAGAAATGTGCAAGGTGGTTTGCAGTGCTCTCTGCTGTTTTTAGCATTTTTACTCAGTTTATGGATACCACTTTTATTGGATATGGTTTTTTATTAGCAGGTCTTGTACTCTACCTTACGACAACTACTAGATTGAGTGAATATACAAAAGAGCTTCCTTATCGTATTTTAGGAAGTCAGGAAGTCTTTTCTCAGGAAGGAGAAGGATTCTTTACGAAATTAGTGACTATTTTGAAAGCGAGGTCAAAAGATGGATAATAAGTGGATCAAATTTTTACTGGTTTTCGGTTTGATGGCACTTGCATTTGTTTTTTTAGCTATTTCTAGTAGTGGAAACAAGACAAAACAATCAACTACAAAAAAAGTAAAAAAAGAAAAGGTAGCAAATATCAATGATCAGCACCTCAGTGATAAAGAATCTTTGTATACTCGAAAAAGGCCTGACGTGATTACCATGTATTTAACGGTAAGGCGTGGAAATACTGCTGAGAATACGAATCATTCTTGGCGAGAACTCAATCAATATTCAGCTTATGATTATGAAAAAATGGGGGTCAAGCGTTATCAGGTTGCAGGGCTTTTACAAGTAGGAAATGAAAAAGGTCCTGTAGCTGGTGAGTTTGGATTTGACGAGGAAGTTCCAAATGCGACTGTTCAAATTCGAGGTCAAAGCTCCAGTTGTTCAAAGCAAAAAAGTTATAAGATAAAACTCAAAAAAAGTAAGGGGACTTGGGAAGGGCAGCGAACGATCAATTTGAATAAGCACCCTTACGAAGCTCTTCGCTTTCGAAATAGACTGGCGTTTAAATTGATGGAAGGTATTCCACAAATTGTTGGGCTTCGTACTCAATTTGTTCATCTGTATGTAAAAGATGAAACAGGAAATGGCTCAAAGAATTTTGAAGATTATGGTCTTTATACTCAAGTTGAACAATTAAATAAAACTGCTCTTGAAGCACATGGACTAGATAGAAGTGGTCATTTATACAAAGTAAATAATTTTGAGTTTTATAGAGAAGCAAATATTATTCGAAAGGAAAATGATCCTAGGTTTGATAAGAAAAAATTTGAATCTCGTTTGGAAGTGAAAGGCGATCATGACCATACAAAATTGATTGATATGTTGGAAAAGCTAAATGACAAGTCAATCAAAATTGAGCACCTTCTAGAAAAGTATTTTGATGCAGAGAATCTTCAATATTGGTTGGCCTTTCAAATATTGATGGGGAATACTGATAGCCAAAACCGGAATATGTTTCTGTATAGCCCCCTACATGGGAAACGTTGGTATATTTTACCATGGGACTTGGATGATTCGTTGCGTAAGGGTGAGCGAGTGCTTCGCCGGTCGGATGCATTGGGTGTCAACACATGGCAATATGGTGTTAGTAACTACTGGGGAAGTGTTCTTTTTCAACGCCTCTTAAAATCAGAACGATTTAGAACAGGTTTGGAAAAGATTGTGGAAAAGTTGTATAAAAATCAGCTGAGCCCTAAAAATATTGGTGATCTGAGTAAAAATTATGCTGAGATCGTGAAACCTTACTTATCACGTATGCCTGATATGGAGCGAATGCCTATAAAAGAAGAGCAATATAATAAGATTCTAAATGCATTGCCAAGGGAGGTTGAAAAAAATTACCAAGCTTACAAGAAGAGTTTGCAGACTCCTCAACCATTTTATATTGACCAACCAAAAAATGATAATGGGAAATTAGTTCTTAAGTGGATGCCATCTTATGATTTCAATCACAGGAAAATCACTTATCATGTGGAGTTAGCTAAAGATCCTAATTTTAAAGATAAGATTCTTGACAAGAAAGGTCTAACAAAGACAAGTGTTACGACAGATCATCTTCCAAAGGGACAATATTTTATGCGCGTGATTGCGACAAATTCTGATGGTAAATCACAAGCTGCATTTGATCAATATCGTGTAGGAACTACCAGTCTTTTTGGTGTTTTGAGTTTTTATGTGACGGAAGATGGTAAAATAAAGGTTGATGTCTATGAAAGCAAATAAAAAAGAACAGTTTCGACATGAAGCTAAATACTTAATTGGTTTGAAAGAAAAAGAATTATTGACACAGCACTTTGATTCCATCTTGTCTTTGGATAAATACGCTACAAATGGTGGCTATACAATCCGTAGTCTATATTTTGAAGATTATTGGAATAGTAGTTACGAGGAAAAAGAGGCTGGCATTTTGATGCGCAAAAAATACCGCATCCGAGTGTATAATTTCAGTGAACGTAGTATCAAGCTGGAAAGAAAGAGAAAATTCGAAAATTACATCTATAAAGAAGCAGCTCCTCTAACACGCGAGGAAACAGAGAAAATTATTCAAGGAGACTATGCATTTCTTCTTCATAGTCCTCATGCCTTGTGTCGTGAGTTTTACTTTGAGTGTATGACAAATGTGATGCGACCTCGCGTTATTGTTGACTATGAGCGAGAACCTTGGGTGTATGATACAGGAACAGTTCGTTTGACGTTTGACTCCAATGTACGGGCAGCTATTGGTAGTTATGATATATTTGATGAATCGCTACCAACACTTCCTGTATTACAACCAGGGAAGCTGGTTTTTGAAGTCAAATATACAGAATTGTTGCCACAAATTATAAAAAATATTATTCCACCGCAAGCTTCGGAGTTTCTCGCAGTATCAAAATATGTACTATGTTATGAAAAAACACGTTATTTACATGATTTTGAATATTGGTATGATACAGATCATTAATAGAAATTGGAGAGAAGGATGAGTGTTCAAGATATTATTAAAAAATCGGTTTTGAGATCGGAAAATTTTACAACTCAAAATGCTGGGAAAATTGTTGCTACTTTGCTTTTTGCAATTGCTCTGGGAGCGTTTATCTACTTTGTCTATCAAAAGTTTTTTACAGGAGTCGTTTACTCAAGAAGTTTTGCGATGACCTTGATTGGGATGTCAATTTTAACAGCTATGGTTACTTTGGCCATTAGTTCGAATGTCGTGATTTCGCTGGGGATGGTTGGTGCGTTGTCTATTGTGCGTTACCGGACAGCAGTTAAGGATCCTATGGATTTGTTATATCTCTTTTGGTCGATTACGACGGGGATTACGATTGGGGCTGGTATGTATATACTCGCTATAGTGGCCGCAGCAGTTATTTTTGGAATGTTAATTATTTTTAGTCGTCTGCAACATCAAGGTAAGGTTTATATCGTAATTATTCATTATCAGGGAGATGAGACTGGTGATAAGATTATTCAATCATTTGGAAAAATTAGACATTTTGTAAAATCAAAAACTCTTCGAGGTGATACTATTGAAATGGCTGTAGAAGTGTTATGTAAAAAGGAAAACTTCACGTTTATAGAACAAATACGGGACATAAAAGGGGTTGCAGATGTAACACTTATCCAGTATAATGGAGAGTATCACGGATAAGATTGGAAATGGAATGAGTAAAAAATTGCAGCTTGGCTTGGTAGTTTTAATTATGGCAATGGCTTGTGTCTTATTTTTCATACCTACTTCTTTTAAGAACACTAAAAAGCATATAGAGCAAACATTCAGTTATTCTGATAAGGCCTTGTCAAATCCCTTGATGGGTTATGCCCCTTCAGCGAAAGAAACAGATATCCCCAAAGATGCTCAGCTTGTTCATGTAAATGTAACATGGAAAGAATTGGAACCTCAAAAAGGAGTCTATGATTGGAAAACGATTGAGGAAAAAAATCAGTTGAATCGCTGGCGCAAAGAAGGGAAATATATTATTTTTCGCTTTATTTTGGATTATCCTAAAAGAGGAATGCATGAAGACATTCCCTCTTGGCTGATTAAAGAAATGTCTGATCCTGGAGACCGATACAATTCGTCTTATGGAAAAGGATTTTCTCCTAATTATGCTCATAAAACTCTGATCAGTTATTACGAAAAGGCTGTCGCAGCTATGGGGAAACGTTGGGCCCGAACCAAGCAATTCGCTTTTATTCAAATGGGTAGTCTTGGTCATTGGGGAGAATGGCACGTGAATGATGAGGCAAATATTCGTAAATTACCAGAAGCTGATGTTAGAGAGAAGTATATCACTCCATGGCTAAAGGCTTTTCCAAAAGCAAATATTTTGATGCGTCGTCCATTCGCCACAGCCAAAAAGCATGGATTTGGTCTTTATAATGATGTGGTTGGAGATGAAGAAAGTAAAAAAGTCTGGTTAAATTGGATTCAATCGGGTGGTGATTACGATCAAGAAGAAGCTAAAAATGGCTTGGTTGCAATGCCTAAAGCCTGGGAAACAGCTCCAATTGGTGGTGAATTTACCAGTTCGGTTAGTATGAAGACGTTAATGAGCCAGAAATTACCCCAGATTGTTAGGGAACTTCAAGAATCCCATACAACTTTTTTGGGGCCTAAAATTGCTGAAGTCCTAGATGGTGTCAATGATACAAGCTATAACGAGATCTTAAAAAATATGGGTTATCGTTTATTTGTACCAAATATGAAACTAATTTCGAGTAAGAAGTCCACTAAGCTTACACTGTCAGTTACAAACAAAGGGGTTGCCCCTCTTTATCGTAATTGGACTATGAAAGTTTACGTTTTGAATAAGTTGGGCGCGATTATTGAAAGTAAAACCATACCGATTGATCTAACCAAACTTTTGCCGAATCAAGAACAAAAGGTTCAAGCGTCTCTTTCCACTGCTAATATTACTGGAAAAGGCTATAAAATTGCTTTAGGAATTATTTCTCCACTTACTCAAAAGCCGGCTGTTTGTTTTGCTAATAAAGGACAAGAAAATAAAAAATGTTAACTTTATATGAGGACTAAAGCTACTGAAATCAATGTTGTATCTTATGTGCAGCCTTGATTTCTTTTTTGTTTTCATACGTTGCTAGATTGCGTCTTTTCGTAAAAAACTGTATGATAGTGATAGTGTGATTTTAGAAAGAAGATAAGATGAAAAGATTCATGGGAAAAGCTAGCATTTTGGCTTTATCATTGGTTTTAACAACAGCATTTTCAATTTCTAGTAGCTTGCCGGCTATGTTCCAGTATTATAAGAATTACTCTTCTAGCCAAGTAGAATTATTAGTCTCTTTGCCGTCCATTGGAATTATGTCTTTGTTGATGTTTAATAGTGTTTTGGAACGCTTTGTATCTGAGCGGTTCATGATTATACTAGGGCTAATTCTGTATTCTATTTGTGGTCTTATCCCATTTTTCAATCAATCTTATAATCTCGTTTTTGCTTCGCGCTTTGTATTTGGCTTAGGTTTAGGTATGATGAATCCTCGAGCAATTGCCATTATTAGTGAGCGCTTTCAAGGGAGAGAGCGTGTGCAAATGTTGGGGTATCGGGGATCGGCAGAAGTTGTTGGAACGGCCTTATTGACGTTGATAGTTGGGCAGCTTTTACGCTTCAATTGGACAACAACATTTTGGGTTTATGCAATTGGCTTTATCGTTCTAGCACTGTATCTTATGTTTGTTCCTTATGAAAAGAATGAATCCGATAAGCATAAACATCTCAAATCTGTCCGTAAAATGACTAGAAAACAAATACATTTGAGTATCTTTTTAGCTTTCATAGCTGGTATGATTGTTTGTGCTAATGTCGCTATCACTTTACGGATCCCTAGTCTAGTCTTACAGGCAGAGATTGGAAACGCTGAAACAGCCAGCTGGATTCTTAGCTGTATGCAACTAGTGGGAATTTTGGCTGGTGTTAGCTTTGCTAGCTTAGTGAACGCGCTGAAAAATCGCTTGTTGACGATAACAGGAATAGTTTTTGGTCTAAGCCAAATAATGATTGGCTTGTCAAGTCAGATTTATTTCTTAAGTTTGAGTGCTCTTTTGGCTGGTTTTGCTTATAGCATATCTCTAACTGCGGTCTTTCATATTATATCTGAGAAAATTCCTGCTTATTTGGTAAATCGTGCAACAGCAATTGTCGTTTTGGGTTGCAGTAGCGGTGCTTCGGTATCAACATTCGTCTTATCTTTGATTGGAATCATTTCTTCTACTCCAACTTTTATTTTTAGTGTGCTAGGTGTTCTCATGATGGGAATTTCAACTTTAGCCGCTATTGTCGCTAATCAAGAAGATGGAGAAAAAGATGCGATTAGATAAGTGTTTAGTAGAAATGGGGCTTGGTTCACGAACAGAAGTCAAGCAACTTTTAAAGAAGCAACAAGTTTTGGTCAACGGGAAGGTTGTCACATCAGCGAAAGTACAAGTAGATGAATATCAAGATGAAATTTCAGTCAATAAGCGAGTATTGGACTATGAAAAATTTGTCTATTATCTTTTAAATAAGCCGAAAGGTGTCATTTCAGCTACTGAAGATGCTAACCATCAAACAGTTTTGGATTTGTTAGATGAAAGTGCACGCCAGAAAGAAGTTTTTCCAGTTGGACGACTTGATATTGATACTCACGGACTTTTGTTATTAACCAATAATGGTGCTTTGGCACATGCGATGTTGTCTCCTAAAAAACATGTAGCAAAAGTTTACCGTGCAAAAGTAGATGGCATCATGACGGAAAAAGATAGGACACGCTTTGAAGCAGGGATAAAGCTTAAGGACTTTACCTGTAAACCTGCGCAATTGACCATATTGGAAACAAACGAAGAACAGGGAACTTCTCTGGTGGAGATTACAATTTCTGAAGGAAAATTTCATCAAGTGAAGCGAATGGTTGCAGCTTGTGGTAAAAAAGTAGCAGACTTAGAGCGCCTTGCTATGGGACCATTAACTTTGGATAAAGAGTTGGCAACAGGAACTTTTCGTCGTTTGACACAGGAAGAAATAAAAAGTCTCAAACGATTTGGCGTAGAACTCTTATAATTTGTATCAGTTGACAAAAACTTTCCTTCTTGGTAAAATAAGAATGTCGTAGAGACAAATAACTTCTTCTTGGTTGCAGGCATGCCAAACCTGTCACTCGGATGAAGCGTAAAGAAAAGGAGCTTATCATGGCAATCTCAAAAGAGAAAAAAAATGAAATCATTGCACAATATGCACGTCACGAAGGTGACACTGGTTCAGTAGAGGTACAAGTAGCTGTCCTTACTTGGGAAATTAACCACCTTAACGAACACATCAAACAACACAAAAAAGACCACGCTACTTACCGTGGTTTGATGAAGAAAATTGGTCGCCGTCGTAACTTGCTTGCATACTTGCGTAAAAACGACGTTAACCGTTACCGTGAGTTGATCAACTCTCTAGGACTTCGTCGTTAATCTGCTTTATTTTCCACTTACATTGCGTTGTCACCTTACCTCGATATACTCAACAAGTATAATCTTCGGTTGCGGTTCCTAGCACTGTAAGGTAAAATAAACCAGATCTTCTCCCTTCGGGGAGATTTTTTTGTTTCACTAAAATTTTTGTACAATCTTCGGCTTGTCTATAAACGTTTTATCCAGCAAGAATCATGATGCTAAGGGCGCCAAAAATCCGTATGAAAATAGGGAAACGATACAGTGTTCGATGAACACAAGGAGTTTCATCTTTTTCACTAGGATTTTAGCCCGAGCTCAAATCAGCTCTCTGACTTCAGAGGGCTTTTTGTTTTTATCAGCATGCTTAGGCCCTTAGGCCGTGTTCAATTGAGCATATCTTGAAAATAAGGCTACTCTAAATTGGGTAGCCTTTTTGTTTTGTATGGATTTTAGCCCAAGCTCAAATTAGCTCTCTGATTTCAGAGAGTTTTTATTTTGTGACTTTTTAATCCGTCTCGCTCCGTAAGATGCGATACAATAAAGATATTCAGGATTACGATAAAGTGAAAGGGGAAAAATATGCCGTAAAAAGGTATATAGTTTATTTTATACAAAATAAAAGAGAGTGAGACAGAACCCATTTTGAAAAAAATCTAGTCCGTTGTCTTACTCCTACGAGGATGATTAGGCGCTCTCCGAGCTTGAAAAGCAATAGACTTGAGGATTTGCTTTGTAAAATCCACCAATTCAAAGTCGTGTTTTTTACACATCCTTACGGATGTTTTATTTCCGACAACCAATAATTCAGTAGACTATTGGGGTGGTCAGCTGTAGCATCGTTAATTTATTAAACTATCTTCTTTGAAGCTAGAAACTTTCGTCCCAGTCTCCAATCATGTGTGCTTGTAAACTACCTGTTTGATGAGAATTATGATGGAAAATAATGTTGCTTTTTACAAGATTTCATTTCTTTTTTTAATATATTTAGTAGAGATGTATTTTACCAAGGCAATCCCGCTTCTGCAATTTCCTTTTTTGAAGCATATTGACCATTTGAGCGATGCCATCTGCCCCTTTTATCTCTAAAATAGCCACCAGCAGATACAGTTTCTTGTTGTTGGGGTGCTGTTTGTCTCTCTGACTCTTGTCGAGCCTGCTCAGCTCGTTGCTGAATTGCATTTTGTACAAGATTAATTCGATGCTGAACAGCTCCTCTTTTACTTGGATCGGCAATTTGTTCAACGGCAGCTTGAGCTGGAGCAATATTCTCAGTTACTTGATTATTCTCAAGTTGTTTAACAGTCTGTTCGCCCTGCTGGATGATGCGCTGAATTTCAGCTTCTTTTTGAGCCTGTTCTTCTCTAGCTTTTCTCTCTGCCACCCCTTTTTGTTTTCGCTCTTCCTCCGCTTTCTTCTCTTTCTTTTCTTTTTCGAGTTTTTCTTCTTTTTCTCTACTAGAATCGGAGTTTGAGGAGGAACTGCTTGCTTTTGAAGAGTTTGAAGATGAAGTTCTAGATGTAGATGGCACTACTTGGGTTTGACTTTGTTGGCTTTCAGAGGATTCAATATTGAATTTACTTACTGTATAGATTCCTAGTATTCCTATTATCGCTACAGCAATTGCTATATTTCTTTTGAAAACACTTGGATTTCGCTTGGCGAAATACCAAATACCAAAAACACCACCTAGAAACATTAATGGCATTGTAATTGGAGACAATAAGATGATTAGAACAACACTCATGATAGCAAGAACGATGTTGAGCCTAGAATTATTTTTCCACTTTTTCATATTTCCCTCACATATATTGGTTTGCGGAAATATCATATCATAAATTGGTATCGTTTTCAATAACTAGGAAGTGAAATTTTTCAAATTGCAACAAACTTAAAAATTTTGTTTTAAAGCACTTAATATAAAAGAACTTCAAATTAAAATTTGAAGTATGGACAATCTACTCTCCTAATTCCTTGCTGTATTGGATAATTTGCTCTACCGTATCAGACAAGAACTGAATTGTGTCGCGGAGTGGTTTGTCTGTGGAGATGTCGGCTCCGATGATACGAGCAGTCTCAAGTGGCGTTTTACTTCCACCAGATTTGAGGAAGTTGAGCCAATCGCGAGCGCCATTTTTGTCATTTTTCAAATGAAGATAGCCGGTAGTAGAGATGACAAGTCCAGCAGAGTAGGTATAACTGTATAGTCCCATATAATAGTGACTTTGCCGCATCCAAGTGAGCGCAGCATCATCGTCGATTTCGACTGCATCCCCCCAAAACTCGGTAAGAACTTCTTTCATAATACTGTTAAGCTTTGTTGCTCCAAAAGTTTCGCCTGCTTCAACGAGATTATAAACCCGGCGTTGGAAGGCTGATTCCAAGAGATGGGTGATAAAGTTATGGAAGTAAGTGTCCGTTAGACGGTGAGCGAGTGCAAATCGCTTTTGACGTGGATTGTCAAATTGATGTTCCAAATAGTCGCTAAGTAAGAGTTCGTTGAAGGTAGAAGGAGCTTCTACGTAATAGGTCGACATGTGGGTATTGAAATAGCTTTGACTATTGTCAGAGAAGATGAACTGACCAGAGTGACCAATTTCATGAATCAGAGTATACACATCACTCATACGACCTGTCCAGCTCATAAGAACATAAGGATGCACGCGATAAGGATCAGTGGCATAGCCGCCAGAGTCCTTGCCAGCATTCGCTGCAAAATCCACCCAGCGCTCTTTTTGGTAATTGGCAATTTCGCGTGTATATTCTTCTCCGAGTGGAGCAACGGATTTCATCACTAAGTCATAAGCGTCTTCAATAGTGACATCAGGATTGAGTGCACTATCCAAGTCCAACTTCCAGTCAGCAAAGGTCATTTTTTCAAGGCCATTGATCTTGGCGACATGTTTAAGGAACTTTTGTGCAACAGGTGCAAATTCAGTCATGATGAGGTCAATTTGCCGATCGAACATAGAGCGATCTACCTCTTGCTCAGCCAAAAGGTAGTCAAAGACAGAGTCATAGCCTTTCATATCTGCTAGAAGCTTTTCAGATTTGACCTGAGCCAGATAGGCAGCAGCAGCGGTATTTTGGTGCTGACGAAGGCCTTCTGAGAAAGAGCGGAAAGCTTTTTCACGGATTTGAGCATTTTCGTGGTTTTGATAGAAATTCTCATAGGTAACAAAGCTGTTTTTATAAACTTTGCCGTTTACTTCGAAGTCAGCCATGGCAAAGTCGCCAGCCCGCATCTTAGTGTAAATATCCTGTGGGCTGTAAAAAACTTCACTAAGATTTGTCATAGCCTTTTCGACATCAGCCCCTAAGTAGTGAGCTTTTTGGATTTTTGCTTGGCGAATTGCGGCAGTCAAATGTGGTAGTTGTTCGAGACGATTAAGAATTTCTTCGTCAGCATTGACTAAGGCTGCATTAAAGAAGCTGAGAGCAACACTAGCTTCTGTTTCGAAATCTGTACCAGCTTGAGCAATCTGGGCAAAACTTTCATCGCTATAGTCTGTTGTTTGTGGCATAAAACTGTAGTTGCCGATATGGCTTCTTTCAATATAGATTTGTTCCAATTCGGTAAAGGCTTTTTCAAAATCCTCAAAAGTATGGAGATTGTCCTTATAATCCCGTATGAACTGGTTAATGTCTTCACGAGTTTTTTCAATCGCCCGTAGGAAATCTTCACGGTCTTGATAGAGAGCTGTTAAGTCCCACAGTTCCTTTTCTGGAAATTCAGAACGTTGTTTTTGTTCAACCATATCTATTCTCCTTGTTACTAGCTTTCTCTCTAGTATAGCAAAAAATAAGAATAATAGATAACATTTCAAAAATTCTTGCTAAAAAGCTATTTTAAGGCTTTTTCTTTTGGTATAAAATATGATAAAATAAAGTTTATACGTGCTTGATACAAAGATGAGGATAGACAAAGTATAAAAAACATTTAAGCTTTCTATCAACAGTCGCGGCTATGGCAAAAGGTGTGCTGAACAGGATAATGAGTTATTTTATTGAAACAAAGCTTATACCTAATTATGCAAGCAGAAATTTTTGGAGTGGAACTCAGGATTCATTTTTAATATCCTAAATCTATCTTGATCTTTGTAGGCAAGACGTATAAAAAATTAGAAATTGAGCATAGACTCAAAGAGGAATAATTATGGTAAAACAAATATTTAAAACCACTTTTGCTGGCAAAGAATTAGTGGTTGAAACTGGACAAGTGGCGAAGCAAGCGAACGGTAGCGTAGTGGTGCGCTATGGCGAAAGTACCGTTTTGACAGCAGCCGTTATGTCAAAGAAAATGGCGACTGGCGATTTCTTCCCGCTTCAAGTCAATTATGAAGAAAAGATGTACGCGGCTGGGAAATACCCTGGTGGCTTTAACAAACGTGAAGGGCGCCCTTCGACGGACGCGACTTTGACCGCTCGCTTAATCGACCGTCCCATTCGTCCCATGTTTGCGGAAGGTTTCCGCAATGAAGTTCAGGTTATCAATACCGTTCTTTCTTATGATGCAGATGCTTCAGCCCCTATGGCAGCTATGTTTGGTTCATCTCTTGCGTTATCAATCTCAGATATTCCTTTTAACGGACCAATTGCTGGTGTGCAAGTTGGCTATATTAATGGAGAATTGGTTATCAATCCAAGTCAAGAACAAAAGGAAGCTTCGTTATTGGAGTTAACTGTTGCAGGAACTAAAGAAGCGATTAACATGGTGGAGTCTGGTGCCAAAGAATTATCAGAAGACCTGATGCTGGAAGCTCTCCTGAAAGGTCACGAGGCAGTGAAGGAATTGATTGCTTTCCAAGAAGAAATCGTGGCAGTAGTTGGAAAAGAAAAAGCAGAAGTTGAGCTTCTTCATGTGGATGAAGAATTGCAAACGGAAATTATAGCAGGCTATAACGCTGATCTTCAAAAAGCCGTTCAGGTAGAAGAAAAATTAGCTCGTGAAGCCGCAACGCAAGCAGTCAAAGACGAAGTAATAGCTCTTTACGAAGAAAAATATGCTGACCACGAAGAATTTGACCGCATCATGCGTGATGTGGCTGAAATTTTAGAGCAAATGGAGCATGCAGAAGTACGACGTTTAATTACTGAAGACAAGGTTCGTCCAGATGGTCGAAAAGTAGATGAAATTCGTCCACTAGATGCTGAAATTGACTACCTGCCACGCGTGCATGGTTCTGGACTCTTTACTCGTGGGCAAACGCAGGCTTTATCTGTCTTGACATTGGCACCGATGGGCGAAACACAAATCGTTGATGGCTTGGATCCAGAATACAAGAAACGCTTTATGCACCACTATAATTTCCCACAATATTCCGTAGGAGAAACGGGACGTTATGGTGCACCTGGACGCCGTGAAATCGGTCATGGAGCTCTTGGTGAACGTGCACTAGCGCAAGTGCTTCCTAGCCTAGAAGATTTCCCTTATGCGAT
Source organism: Streptococcus sp. SI1 (assembly GCF_030439945.1). NCBI lineage: Bacteria > Bacillati > Bacillota > Bacilli > Lactobacillales > Streptococcaceae > Streptococcus > Streptococcus sp. SI1. The sequence goes on along the minus strand of NZ_JAQFJE010000005.1, from coordinate 36,329 downwards.
CCGTTTGGTAGCAGAAGTTCTTGAGTCAAATGGTTCATCTTCACAAGCCTCGATTTGTGCTGGGACACTTGCTCTTATGGCTGGTGGGGTACCAATTAAAGCACCTGTAGCTGGGATCGCCATGGGGCTCATTTCAGATGGTAGCAACTACACGATTTTAACAGATATTCAAGGCTTAGAAGACCATTTCGGAGATATGGATTTCAAGGTGGCCGGTACACGTGAAGGAATTACTGCTCTTCAAATGGATATCAAGATTGAAGGAATTACTGCTGAAATCTTGCAAGAAGCATTGGCTCAAGCTAAGAAAGCACGTTTTGAAATTTTAGATTTGATTGAACGTACGATTCCAGCTCCTCGTCCAGAACTCGCTCCAACTGCTCCGAAGATTGATACTATTAAGATTGATGTTGATAAAATCAAGATTGTCATCGGTAAGGGCGGTGAAACGATTGACAAGATTATCGCAGAAACTGGCGTAAAGATTGATATAGACGAGGAAGGAAATGTGTCTATTTACTCTAGCGATCAAGATGCGATTAATCGTGCTAAGGAAATCATTACAGCTCTTGTGCGTGAAGCGAAAGTAGATGAAGTGTATCATGCAAAAGTTGTTCGAATTGAGAAATTCGGTGCTTTTGTCAATCTATTTGACAAGACAGATGCCTTAGTACACATTTCTGAAATGGCTTGGACGCGTACTAATAAGGTTGAAGATTTAGTGCAAGTTGGTGACGAGGTAGACGTTAAAGTCATTAAAGTTGATGAAAAAGGTCGTGTGGATGCCTCTATGAAAGCATTGCTTCCGCGCCCTCCTAAAGAGGACAAGGAGAAAAAACATCATCATAAAACACATAAAGAGCATAAAGTTGTTCGAGAAGAAAAGGCACAAGACTAGAAATGTTACTGCACCTTTGCTTTCAGTCTAAAGCCGGAAAGGAGTCAGCATGAGTTGGTGGAAAGATACGATAGCGATTGTAAAAGAAAATGATCCAGCAGCTCGCTCCTCGCTCGAGGTGTTGTTGACTTATCCTGGTATTAAGGCTTTAGCAGCTCATCGGATTTCTCACTTTCTTTGGAATCATGGTTGTAAACTCTTAGCTCGGATGCACAGTCAATTTTGGCGTTTTTGGACCCAGATTGAGATTCATCCGGGAGCAAAGATTGCTTCGGGTGTCTTCATTGATCACGGGAGTGGTTTAGTGATTGGTGAGACGGCTGTTGTGGAAAAAGGAGTGATGCTTTATCATGGTGTTACTCTTGGAGGAACTGGCAAAGATGCTGGGAAACGTCACCCAACGGTTCGCCAAGGTGCACTCATTTCCGCTCATGCACAGCTCATTGGTCCAATTGAAATCGGTGAAAATGCCAAGGTAGGAGCGGGTGCAGTAGTGGTAGCAGATGTACCAAGTGATGTGACAGTTGTTGGTATACCGGCTAAAATCGTCCGTGTGCATGGTCAAAAAGATACTCCAACTATCAAGAATTTAGAAGAAATCCGCGAAGAAAGTTATTACTCATCTAAATTGTAGTGAGAGATGGTTGAATGTAGGCTCAAAAGAAGGTGTATATAGCGTGCTATTAGAGGAATTTGAAGATGTAGCTGGGGTTATTGAACCAACAGATAGGCAGATTATTGACAAGGGTGAAGTGTGTGAAACCATCATCCTGTCCTTTAACGGGGAAATTCTGAAACGTTTGATTGAGTCAGAAGAAGTCTATCCAGGAGGCTATTTGAAAAGCATAAACGGACAGCATCCATGGTATATTTATGGCCAAGGACCTAGTAAGCTAGCAGTTATGTTGGCTCCGATTGGGGCTCCCATGATAGTCGGCCAACTGGAGGAGTTGGCGGCCAGAGGCTTCAAGAATTTCATCATTCTAGGTTCCTGTGGCGTTTTGGACCGCTCAATTGAGGCGGATAAGATCATCCTGCCTGCAGCCGCTTTGCGAGATGAAGGAACTAGCTATCACTATGCCCCACCGGGTGACGAAGTAGCCTATGACGAGTCTCTGCTGGTCGAGCTGGAAGCCATCTTTGACAAGCACGATATTGAGCATATCCGCACCAAGTCTTGGACGACGGATGCCTTTTATCGGGAAACGCCTGAGAAAGTCAAGCGTCGCTTGGCTGCTGGAGCCAAAGTGGTGGACATGGAAGCTTCAGCTATCATGGCTTGGAGTCAATTTCGCAAGACCAAGGTCTATCAGTTCTTCTACACAGCTGACTATGTGGATCATCATAACCGAACCTGGGATGCCCGCCATGAAGAACGGAAGGCTGATGCCATGACCTTTTTCACGATCGCTTTGGCAATAGCAAAGGAACTAGAAAGGAACTGAGTAGAAACAGAAAGTTTGACACTAGATGACTGCTTCTGCAGTTGATTTTATCTGCTTTCCAGTCACTCTCAGTATCGTAAAATATGATCAAAATCTATGATACTATGACTCGCAGCCTGCGTGAATTTGTGCCCATTGAGGAGGGAAAGGTTCGCATGTATGTCTGCGGTCCGACGGTTTATAACTATATCCATGTCGGTAATGCCCGCTCAACAGTAGCTTTTGACACGGTTCGTCGCTATTTTGAGTATCGAGGCTTTGAGGTCAATTATATTTCCAATTTTACAGATGTAGATGATAAGATTATCAATCGAGCCAAGGAAGAAGGCATCACACCAAAAGAAGTGGCTGACAAGTACATCGCGGCTTTTCGTGCTGACGTTGAGCAACTAGGTGTTAAGCCAGCTACTCAGCATCCGCGCGTGATTGATTTTATGGAGGCTATCATTGACTTTGTGCAGACTTTGGTGGATAAGGGCTACGCCTATGAGTCAGAAGGCGATGTCTATTTCCGAGTGGAAAAGTCTCACAATTATGCCAAACTAGCCAACAAAACCTTGGCTGACTTGGAGTTAGGTGCTTCTGGTCGGACAGATGAGGAGACTGCTCGTAAGGAAAATCCAGTGGATTTTGCTCTTTGGAAGGCAGCTAAGCCGGGCGAGATTTCCTGGGACAGTCCTTGGGGAGCAGGTCGTCCGGGCTGGCACATTGAGTGTTCGGTTATGTCGACAGAGATTTTGGGTGATACCATTGATATCCACGGTGGCGGGGCAGACCTAGAGTTTCCTCACCATACCAATGAAATCGCCCAGTCAGAGGCCAAGACGGGTCAGACCTTTGCCAACTACTGGATGCACAATGGCTTTGTCAACATTGATGACGTCAAGATGTCTAAATCTCTAGGCAATTTTATCACCGTTCATGATGCCCTCAAGACCATTGATGGTCAGGTGCTGCGTTTCTTCTTTGCGACCCAGCATTATCGCAAGCCGATTAATTTTACAGAAAAAGCCGTTCATGATGCCGCGACTAATCTCAAGTATTTGAAGAATACCTATGAGCAGCCTTTCACTGGTCAGACAGATTCAGCTCAGCTTCAAACCTTGCTGGACAAGTTCACTGCCGCTATGGACGAAGATTTCAATGCGGCCAACGGTATCACGGCTGTCTTTGAGCTAGCCAAGTGGATTAACTCAGGCAATTACACCGCTGAAGTCAAGGAAGCCTTTGCCAAGCTCTTAGAAGTTTTTGGTATTGTCTTTGTAGAAGAAGTCCTAGACGCGGACGTTGAGCACTTGATTGAGGAGCGCCAGATGGCGCGTGCTAATCGGGACTTTGCGACTGCAGACCGTATTCGGGATGAATTAGCTGCTCAGGGCATTAAGCTCTTGGATACCAAGGACGGAGTGAGGTGGACCCGTGACTGATGTCAACCTGATTAACGGCATTGCCCTCGCCTTTGAGGGAGATGCTGTCTACTCCATGTATATCCGACGTCACCTGATTTTTCAGGGGCTCACTAAGCCTAATCAGCTGCACAGGGAAGCGACCAAGTACGTTTCTGCCAAGGCTCAGGCCAATCTCATCTCTCTCATGCTGGAAGAAGGGATTCTGACAGAAAAGGAAGAGGAGATTTACAAGCGTGGCCGTAATGCTAATAGTCACACCAAAGCCAAGAATGCGGATATTGTTACTTACCGTATGTCTACAGGCTTTGAAGCAGTCATGGGCTACCTGCATATGACTGGAGCTATTGAGCGCTTAGAAGAGTTAATTGACTGGTGTATTGTCAGAGTGGAGAACACAAATCATGATAAAAAGTAATTTGTTAGAATGGTTTCCTCAAGGGAAGCTTCAATCCAATCCGAGCGTAAAAGAAGATGAAGTGGCAATTCCCTTATCAAAAAATCAATGGCTGTTATTAAAAATAAGTAGCTTGACAGAAAGAGAACAACAGCTTGTTTCTTTACTGACTGGAGAAGAGTCAGCGTTTGATGGTGGACCTTGGTATGATTATCTGGTTCATAGTCGTGGCAAATTGCCAAAAAGTGTACAAAAGATACAATTTGTCCATTGTCATTTATTCCATTATGAAAACGAAACAATAGGATCTTGGTTAGAAATGATGCGAACCATATTACCTAATAGAATAGCAGATTTTCAGCTATCGTCTCAGGATTATATCTTTGTACTAGATCAAACGCAACTTATCCCCGTAAAAGCTGTCCTTCGTGATACTTTATCAGCCATCGAATATGACTTTAGCTTAACTCTGACAATTCAAATCGGACAGATTTGGTCTCAAATGTTTGAAGAGAGCTACTTTGAGCTATTTCAAGCAGAGAATGCCCTTTTTACTAAGTGGTGGGAACAGGCTCAGCATTCTAACGTGCATTCTTTTTCACAACTTTTTTTGTGGGGGATTAGCCAAAGAGATTTCATATCGCCAATATTAACGCAGAAACTTCATCAATTGATTGAAAGTCAAGATCAATTTGTTGATATTATTGTCGCTTTATGGGAGAATGCAGCAGTTGTAACTAAGGCAGCTCAGCAGTTGTATATTCACCGTAATACTTTACAATATCACATTGATAAATGGGAAGAATTGACGGGGTTACAACTCAAAAATCTGACGGATTTGACCTTGTGCTACCATATTGTTATTAATGATTTAGTGTAATGTTTTGTGCACCCTGCACAAAACATTTTTTTTATTTTGTTCACATTGCCATAGGATAATGAAGCGTTTTCATATATAATAAAATCATAATAGTAAAGGAGTTCCATTTTATGGTAGAGTTAAATTTAAAAAACATTTATAAGAAATATCCAAATAGTGAGCATTATTCAGTTGAAGATTTTAACTTGGATATTAAAGATAAGGAATTTATTGTTTTCGTTGGTCCTTCAGGATGTGGGAAATCTACTACACTTCGTATGATTGCTGGACTTGAAGATATCACGGAAGGTGAATGTTCAATTGCTGGCCGCGTGGTCAATGATGTTGCGCCAAAAGATCGTGACATTGCCATGGTTTTCCAAAACTACGCTTTGTATCCACACATGACTGTGCATGATAATATGGCTTTTGGTTTGAAACTTCGTAAATACAGCAAGGATGATATTGAAAAACGTGTAAATGAAGCAGCAGAGATTCTTGGCTTGAAAGAATTTTTAGATCGTAAACCAGCTGACCTTTCAGGTGGACAACGCCAACGTGTAGCTATGGGACGTGCTATTGTTCGTGATGCAAAAGTATTTCTTATGGATGAACCGCTTTCTAACTTGGATGCTAAATTGCGGGTATCTATGCGGGCAGAAATTGCTAAAATCCACCGTCGTATCGGAGCAACCACTATCTATGTTACCCATGACCAAACAGAAGCAATGACTTTGGCTGATCGTATCGTTATCATGTCTGCAACAAAGAATCCTTCAGGAACGGGTACAATTGGACGTGTAGAACAAATCGGTACCCCACAAGAAGTTTACAAAAACCCAGTTAATAAATTCGTGGCAGGATTTATCGGAAGCCCAGCTATGAACTTCATCAACGTAACTTTAAAAGGTGATGAAATTGTAGCACAAGACCTTTCTCTAAAAGTACCAGAAGGTGCCTTGAAGGTACTTCGTGAAAAAGGCTATGAAGGCAAGAAACTCATTTTTGGTATTCGTCCAGAAGACATCAATACAGAAGCTGCTTTCCTTGAAACCTTCCCAGATTCAGTTGTACATGCTAAAATTTCTGTATCTGAATTACTTGGTTCTGAATCTCATTTGTATTGCCAAGTGGCTGACAATGAATTTATTGCTAAAGTAGATGCTCGTGATTATCTTAAAGCTGGAGCTGGTATTGATCTTGGTTTCGACTTGAACAAAGCGCATTTCTTTGATCCAGAAACAGAAAAGACGGTTTACTAATTTACAATGCATTTAGAATAATGAATAAGAAGATGCAGGAAGACTTGTTTTTACAAACGCTTCCTGCGTTTTTATGTAGTCATAAAAATAGGATTAAACTGTAAAGTGATTTATAAATAAGAAGAAGCATTTTAAATTTTATGTTATACTAAAGTCATGGAAAATAACGATATTGTCTATGGTGTACATGCTGTAACCGAGGCCTTGATGGCTAATACGGGAAATAAACTTTATATTCAAGATGATCTTCGTGGGAAAAATGTTGCTCAGATGAAAGATTTGGCAGCAGAAAAAAAGGTTTCTATTTCTTGGACTACCAAAAAAACATTACAAGAAATGACAGGTGGTGCCGTTCATCAAGGTTTTGTTTTGCGTGTTTCAGAATTTGCTTATACGGATTTTGAAGAGATGTTGAGAATGGCAACTCAGGAAGAAAATCCTCTATTACTCATTTTAGATGGTCTAACAGATCCGCATAATTTAGGTTCGATTTTACGGACGGCTGATGCGACAAATGTTACAGGTGTCATTATTCCAAAGCATCGAGCGGTCGGTGTCACACCAGTTGTTGCCAAGACCTCTACTGGTGCCGTGGAGCATGTTCCGATTGCTCGGGTGACCAATTTGAGACAAGTTTTGGACAAGCTGAAAAGCGCAGGTTTTTGGATTTTTGGAACGGATATGAATGGGACTCTGTCTACCAAGTGGAATACAGCAGGTAAATTAGCTCTGATTATCGGCAATGAAGGTAAAGGAATTTCTGCTAATCTTAAGAAGCAGGTGGACGAAATGATTACCATTCCCATGAATGGACATGTACAGAGCCTTAATGCTAGTGTGGCAGCGGCTATTCTCATGTATGAAGTGTTTAGAAATCGCTTATGAAAAGGCAAATTTTACTAGTTTATGCTTGCCAGATGACTGCCTTTTGAAAAGAAACTGGTCCATTTTTAAACCAAAGCAAACGGAGTATAGAGCGAATTTTTTTCCTGATAAATTGAGGAATGAGGCTAATTTTTAAGCTTTGGAAAGAATTTGTGACTTCAATGCTCAAGATATGCTTAGTGTTCGTCAGAACTGATTCAGTGTGACAGTCGTTTTGATTGATAAGAACGAAATGGTAGATGATGGCATTGAATATGAAGTAGCAAACCACGAGCTCAATCATCTGTGGTAATGAGCAATTTTAATGAGCAGTGGGATAATTTTACCTAAGGGACTTTACGTGTTTGGGTATGTAAATTGGGAAACCCACTTTGTGACCCTATAGGTAAGGCAAGATTACGCAATTTACAGAAAATGATGGAGAAAAAAGAAAGATGACTTTTAAGATTTTAACGGATTCAACAGCAGATCTTCCAGAAAGCTGGGCTTTAGAAAATGATGTTCAAATTCTCGGTTTGACCATTCAGCTGGATGGAGAGACGTATGAAACAGTCGGAGATAAGAAACTAACGAGTGAGCAGCTTCTTTCTAAAATGGAAGCCGGTAGCCAGCCGACAACTAGTCAAATCAATGTTGGCCAGTTTGAAGCTATCTTTCGTCACTATGCTGAGATTGGCATGCCAGTCCTTTATATTGCTTTTGCATCTCTTTTATCAGGCACTTATCAGAGTGCAGTCATGGCACGGGATATAGTTTTAGAAGATTTTCCAGAAGCTGTCATCCAAATGATAGATACCAAGGCTGCATCTATGGGAGAAGGTCTTTTAGTGATGAAAGCAGTAGAAGCAAAAGCTGCTGGGCAAAGTTTAGAACAGGTAGTAACCTTGATAGAATCCTTACTGCCAAAAGTGCGTACTTATTTCCTCGTGGATGATTTGAACCATCTCATGCGAGGCGGACGGATTTCAAAAACGGCAGCTCTCATGGGGAATTTGGTCAATATCAAGCCGATTATTTCTGTTAAAGCAGATGGTAAGCTAGATTCTGTGGCTAAAGTTCGTGGCAAGAAAAAAGCTCATGCTGAAGTAGTGCGCATGACTTTGGAAGGTATTTCTGATCCACGTGTGGTAATTGCTTATGCAGGGGCAAACAGTCAGGATGTAGCTCAAGTATTAAAAGAGCAACTTCTTCTGTCAGATCAAGTTAATGAGGTTTTAGTTCTACCATTAGGGCCCGTTATTGCCACCCACACTGGTCCTGGAACTTTGGGATTATTTAGTATTGCCCATGAAAATCAAGATTAAACGGAATGAAACCGTTCTTTCATAAATAATTTACCAAATATATTGACTTTTACCCCTAAAATTTGGTATGATAGTAGGCGGTATTGTTTACCCCATTTGTAAGGCCCCGGAACCTTCCAAATAACTTGCGGACCGGAACATCCGCCCTGTAAACAAAAACGATATTCATATAGGAGAAATCATGAACAAAACAACATACATGGCTAAGCCAGGTGAAGTTGAACGGAAATGGTATGTAGTAGACGCTACTGATGTACCTCTTGGACGCCTTTCTGCTGTTGTAGCAAGCGTACTTCGTGGAAAAAACAAACCAACATTCACACCACACACTGATACAGGTGACTTCGTAATCGTTATCAACGCTGAAAAAGTTAAATTGACTGGTAAAAAAGCGACTGATAAGATCTACTACACTCACTCTATGTACCCAGGTGGATTGAAACAAATCTCAGCAGGTGAGCTTCGCTCTAAGAACGCTGTTCGCTTAATTGAAAAATCAGTTAAAGGTATGCTTCCGCACAATACTCTTGGCCGCGCTCAAGGTATGAAGCTGAAAGTATTTGTAGGCGCTGAGCACACTCACGCTGCACAACAACCAGAAGTTCTTGATATTTCAGGACTTATCTAAGGAAAGGAACAAATAAGCTATGTCACAAGCACAATATGCAGGTACTGGACGTCGTAAAAACGCTGTTGCACGCGTTCGCCTTGTTCCAGGAACTGGTAAAATCATTGTAAACAAAAAAGATGTTGAAGAGTACATCCCACACGCTGATCTTCGCTTGGTTATCAACCAACCATTTGCAGTTACTTCAACTGTTGGTCAGTATGACGTTTTCGTAAACGTTGATGGTGGTGGCTACGCTGGTCAATCAGGAGCTATCCGTCACGGTATCGCTCGTGCCCTTCTTCAAGTAGACCCAGACTTCCGCGATTCATTGAAACGCGCAGGCCTTCTTACTCGTGATGCTCGTATGGTAGAACGTAAGAAACCAGGTCTTAAGAAAGCTCGTAAAGCTAGCCAGTTCTCAAAACGTTAAGAACCAGCTACAATACAGACTTTACAGCACTTCATGGTTCACACCATGGGGTGTTTTTTTAGTGATTTTTAGCAAAATTCACACCACTTTTCACACCAAATTCACACCATTACTTTTTAAGGTTACGGTAAGCAATTTCACCAACAGCCATTGGTATGACATTTGAAGTATTGACATAGGTTTTAGTTGTGAGAGTGTCGCTATGCGTTAGAGCTTCTGAAATGTCCTCTAGTGATGTGCCAAATTGTTTGGCAAGAGTTGCACCCGTATGACGTAATTTATGAGGTGTGGCATGTGTTAATTCCTTATGACGGCGTTCGACTGACTTCATCTTATTATTAAGATAATCAGCGTGTAAGGGACTATTAACATTCCCTTTTGTATCAATATAAGTAAAAACATACTGTTCATCAGATTGGATAATATTGAATTTTGCCAGCTCCAATTTTTGTTGCTTTTTCCAAGCACGGAGTAAATCAGCTAGTTCAATGGGAATATGGAAAGTTGTCTTTTTATTTCCTTTGGTTGATTTTGGATTTTTATACTTGTCCAAGGCTTTCACTAACTGAATTTCCTGTTTCTTGATGTTAATGTGTTTCCATTGTAAGGCGTAGCTTTCAGATTTTCTATCTCCTAAGAAAAAGGTTGTATAGAATAACACATAATCTTTGAACAGGAGTTTGTCGTTTTCTAAATCTTCTTCAAAAGCTGTAAACCACGCTTGTAGTTCTGATTGTGACAGATACAAATCTTCATCATTTTTAGCCTCTTGTAGTTTGATTTTTTTAGTTGCCTTAATACGGCTAATGGTTCTAGAGAGACGATTAGTTTCGATATATTCTAATTCCTCAGCCCAATCAAAAATAGAGTTAACATAGCTTCTGATGACTTTGAAGTTGGCATATTCTTCTGCTTTTTGGGTCAATAGGTTCAAAACAACTTGTTTATTTTGATTGAGAAAATCAATAGAATAATTTCCAAGCAAGGGTAGGATATGTTTTCTAAAGACAATTTCTGTACCGTCAATAGTAGCTTGTGAAGGTGGTTTTGTGGTAGATGTTGTTTGACCTACTTTATAGGATTCCCACCAAATATTGTGATAAAAATCGGAAAAGAGGATTGAACCATTTGTTTCCAATGAGGTTGCATCTCCGCTTAAAATTTTATCAATCCTGTTTTGTAATTCAAGTTCGTATTTTTTAGCCTCACTCCTTAGTTTGAAACGTTTTTCAATCACTTTTTTATCAATTCCCAATGATGATTTGACTTCTTCTGGGATATAGATACGTAAGCGATAAGTTCCATTTTTAGTTTTTGTAATTGACATAGTATTCTCCTTTTCTTGAATTGAGCTAGAAAAATACCGTGGCTTAATTATATCAAACCACGGTTATAATGCTACTGATTTTGTAACCAGTGATTGAGTTCGGCTCTATCAAAGCGGACAGTTTTTCCAACTCGAATAACAGGTAACCCCTTTTTTATCCAAGAATCAAGCGTATTATTGGCAATTCCTAGATACTTACAAGCTTGTTGCTTGTTCAAGAATGGACTTTCAGCATTGTTACTATCCAATTTATTTTTTATTTCATTTTCTATAAGCTGGCTAATTAACAGTTGTAGCTGATGAATTTGTTCATCTGGTAAAATCACTTGCATAGCCTTTTTTTGTCCTTTCATGATATAATATTAGTAGTTATTATTTCAAGGCGATTTGTTTAGGGCAAGTCGTCTTTTTGCATGCCCCAAGTGTTGGGGCTCTGGTATTCACGAACATATTGGTCGATTTCCTTTTCATCACTGCTAGTAAATTTTGATAGTCCCAATTTTAAGAGGCTTTGGAGATACTGGTCTGCTCCTTCAAGTGTTGTTGCCTCGTACTTAGCCACGTAGAGTTTGGCTAAGGTTTTTGAGACCTGTTTTTCCGTCCATTGTTCAGACTGTTTCAATGTTGGCTTAGTGCGTTCAATACTCAATCGTGTTTTGATTTCTGTTTGGAGATAATCCTGCCACCATTTAACAGGAGGGCGTCTGCGCTTGTTTGAATCTTTGTCATTGGGTCTGACAAAGCGGTAGTGTCCATTAATAGCTTCAAAATAAATAGCTGCTAGAGGTCTTTTAAGGGCAATTTGTTGAGCTATGATATTGGCTTTGCCTTGCCAACAACGGAGCTCTGCTCTGACCCAAGAGTTGGTATTATCAACGACCTTACCTTTGCCTCTTTGTTCCATGAGTTTGTTGTAAACACACCATTGCTGGCTTCCTCGTGCGCCTATGGTGACGGTCTCACCAACCCGTTCCCCTGTTTCAAGGATTGAACGCTCGTAGTAGTCAACATGCTGTGCTCTGGTGATACACAAGCCCCGTTTACAGTAAGCGTAGAGTGTTTGAACCGATAAGGCCTTATCATAGATGTCATTGGCAATATCTATTCTAGTAAAATTCACTTGATATTGATATAACCGATTAACCAAGGCAACCCAATTATTTTCATTACCATTAAGAAATTCTTCATATTGCCGACAGCCTTGTCCTTTGAGTTCCAGATAGACCCCCATCTTATCTAAGGCTTGGTTAAAGTAAACTTTGATGTCTGAACAGGCATAGTGGCGTTGATACTTATTTATTCCCCAAACATTCAGCGCAAACTTATCTTGGGGAATGAGCAGTATCTCTTCTAGCACCTCTTCTGGTGGAACATCTTTAACAGTGACAGCGAAGTAGTCAATCCTCACGCTGTTGTCCATGTTTAATCACCAATTACTTTAAGGTCACTAGCAACTAGTTTCACACCACCCCAAGTATTTCGTGCCATATTCCACATGAGGCGAATTTGGGGATTGACCAGTTCGACTGTTTTATCCAGCAAGCCATCATCTTCTGCTAATTTTGTGATTTTGTCGAGATTGTCATGAATTTCAAGGGTGATAACCTTGAGTTCCTCAACAGAGATGTTCAATTCTTTAAGAGCTTTGATTGTGTTAGCGTCTTGCACTGAACAAATCAATTTATCTGGTTCGTCTGTACGCACTTGTTCGCCATTAACTTCACGGTATTTATTGCGGATACGAGCCGAGATAATCACAAGGTGTTTTGGCAGGTCAAATTGTGCTTTATCAAGGTTCAATTCGCCAAGTTTTATTGTTGTATCGGTAAGTGTTAAGTTTGACATAATAGTGTTCTCCTTTGTGGTTTCAAAATGGTCATCTTTTCTAAACGTACGCAGAATTAGCGTTGAACCCCACTCCCCCAAGGGATTTCAGCGAAAACTTCAACTGATTGGCTTTAACCCCAGACGTATCAAGGGTTTAGCCCTACTTTTGTGTACGTTCGTACCCCCTATTTAGTAAAGAAGAGATAAAAGGAAAAGAAACAAACTACGAACGTGCGGTCACAACCGAGTTTGACGAAATTTTGAAGGCGCTGAATGATTTAAAAAACTCTCAATTGTTTTATGATTTAATGTACTTAACTCGAGGACCCCAAAAATTTACGGCGGATGGCGACCCTTTATACGTCGACCCTCGACATCCAGACGGCCCCTATTCTACAAGCTTTGACCCAGGAGACCAATATGCTTATGGCAAGTCACCTTTACAGTTATTACTAGAAAATAAAAATGAACTAGAGCGTTTGAACGATAAATTATATGGTGAAAAAACAGGGAATAATTTTTATTTAAGATAATTACAAAAAAAAGATTTTAGTTGTTCTGTACTAAAATCTTTTTTTTGTAAAAAGCTAATATTATCTCATATATTTTCTTGAAAATTCTAAAAAAAAGAGTATAATAAGATATAAGAAAACGCTTCCAAACAAGAGTGAGGTGAAAAAAATGAAAAATAAAAAGTTTAATAAGTTATTGATGATAATAAGTTTTATAGCTTTTCTTATTACTTATTATTTAACAAGCTATCAATATTCTAGTATCGTGGGATTGGTTTATACCTTATTAATAACTATTCAAGTTTTAGTATTCTTTAATAACAATGTTAAGAATAATTTACATTGGTTGTTGACACTAGCGTTTGCAGTAATTATGGTTTTAAGCGTTGTTAACTCTAGTACGGTTATAGATACAAAGCTATCTTTATTCCTTTTGTGTAGTGTAGTTATCTTTATTGGTAATTTATGTTCTCTCATTCCGTATAATCCATTTATTGGTATAAGAATTTTTTCAACAAGGAATGATGAAGGAAATTGGAGAGCAACTCATAATATTTTAGCTGATTTAAGTATACCAATTAGTTGTTTGATTTTGTTTCTCTCGAACTTTCTAAATCTGAATACTGTAGTAACAATTTCGTTTATTATATGGTTAATTTTACCAATCATTTATTCTATATGGATTTATCCTAAAAAAGGAAGAAATTAATATGAAATCAATCAAAAGAAATCCAAATGCAAGAATCTTTGATAAGTCTAATATAACAGAATTCGAATTACCTCTATTAACCAATAAAGAAAATAGTCAGCAACAATATAAAAATGCTGATTTAGACCACTCAACTGATTATGATTATAATAAATTCTTCTTAGATTTATTAAATGATGAAAAACTTAAGCAAATCGCGGATTCACAAGACAAAAAGATATTTCTTAAGTATATTTCAGATGAATTTCAATCAGCTTTTCCTAATTATCAAGACGAATTTGGGGATATTGCAATTCAAAGAGTTTGTACAAGAGATTGGTGCACTGCTTCATATGCGCTTTTTGTAGTTGTGGCTGTAGTAGCAGTTAATATTACAGTAGCTGCTGTGGATACGACTGTTCCCTTTAGAAATGTAGAAGAAGAAAACGTATTTTTAAATGGAACAATTACTTTAGCTACTGTATTAGGCAATGATAATTTTGCAAGCAATGTTAGAAGTTATATTGGTACTGAATTAAGCCAAGTAGGAATTGAATTATAAATATTATTGCCCTAAGTAAAAAATTATTAGGGCAATAATATTTTCTAAGGAGGAAGAATATGGTAATTAGTGTTGTAGACCCTAAAAGTATTGGTATATTAACAACAATGAAGTGTACTGCTGCATGCCAAGAATGCTGTTTTGAGTGTTCGCCAAATAGAAAAGAAAGAATCACCTTTACTGAAATCAAAAAAATTATTGATTCTATAGTTATTGCTTTTCCAACTATCAAAGTGGTAGCTTGGACAGGTGGGGAATGTACCTTATTAGGAGATGATTTGATTAATGGAATTTCTTATGCAAAAGGAAAAGGGATTTTATCTAGGATAGTCTCTAATGGATGGTGGGCGACTTCAGATGAAAAAGCTTTTATGTTGCTGAAAAAATTGAAAGAGGCAGGATTAGACGAAGTAAATATTTCAACAGGAGATAATCACCAAGAATTTGTTCCAGAAGATATTGCAATAAGAGCTGCGGTTACGGCTGCTGAGTTAGGAATATCTACTATAATATCTGTAGAAAAAAGAGGGAATGCTAAATTTAAGAAAGAGGATATTTTTAAAAATAAGATTTTTCAAAAATTTGCTGATAAAAATATTAATACAGATTTATTGAAGATTATTGACCCCGTTTGGGTATCTTTTCATTCTGATAATATATATGATTATGGAGAACTTAATCTATCTAATAATCTTGGAGGTTGTGATTCAATTTTTGAAACTCTATCAGTATCTAAAAATAATGAAGTTGCATTATGTTGTGGACTAAGTTTAGATTACATTCCTTCTCTCGTTTTTGATGATATACAATCTATGTGCGATAAGCCTGAAAATACTAGATTAAAATTTTATAACACATTTAATGACTTTTTAAAAATTTGGATTTATGTTGAAGGACCGTACAAAATTTTGCAAAAGGTTCAGAAATGGGATAGTAACATTGAGGTTCCTAATTTTATTCATCAATGTCTATATTGTTCATACTTGTATAACAATATAGATGTTCAAAAAGTAATCTCAGAGCACTATAAAGAGGTGCAAAATAAAGTAATGGAGAAATTTTATAATAAAGCTAAATGGAAAAAAATAAGTGTCAATATTATTTAAAAAACTGTCCATACCTAAGAAGTCTTACTTTAAGCTCAATCATTATTTCAATATTTTACGCATATGTTCCTCTGATTATTATTTATAATTGGACCAATTATAAATTCATGTTAAACTTAGTATTGTTAAGTATAGCGGCAGAGATAATTAGGTACTATTTAATCAGTAAATTTTCAATATCAATACTAACCTGCACAAGGAATATGTATAGGTTTAATAATTATAAAAATCAGCTGAATAAGGTAATAGATTTTGGTGAAAAAATAGACTTGATAAGTTATAATTTAATTAACATTATCTTTGGAGTCATACGGTATATCCCAGTAATTATAGTTTCTATTTTAATCTTGTTCCAACGAGCTGATAGCATTAAATTCTTTATACTGGTATCAATGATAGTGTTAGTAATAGAATTACTGATTTATGGATATGATAAAAAATTTAATAAATTATCTAAAAAATATCTTTTAACAAAAAACTGGGTCTACTCTAAGCTATCAGATCAGGGGCAATTAGATGCTGTCGACACTAAAAAACTACAATATTTAGAAAAGCAAATTATCTTATACTCTAATTTAAGAGGGATTTTAGTTAATGGTAGGTTACTCTTCGTTTTAATTTTTACACTATATGAATTCATTAATAGCCAAAACATCACATTTCTGATGTATTCCATTTATTTTTTCTACTCTGTTGATAAGTTATATAATATTTTACCAAATATCAGAAAAGTATCTGCATTGATTTTGATATTAGAGTAGGTGAGGTGAGTAAATATATGAAAATAAAAATCGTAAAAAGATATTGTTTTTCAATAATATTCCTTTCTATAATAATTATGTTAGAATCAATTCTATCAATTACATTACCTTATTTATCTAAATTACTATTGGATGAGGTCATTATTGATAATCATTATAGTTTATTAAGTATAATAATTATCTCTTTTGCAGTTATTATTGTATTACAATTACTTTTGGGAAGTTTGATATCAAGAGGAAGTGCAAAAATAGAAACTGATATTAGTTTCAAATTGAGAGATAATATCATAAAAAAGTGCCTTAATTTAAAAATAATAAATGCTAGTCAAAGAAGTAATATTCAGACTGTTTTGATTCAGGACACTGAATCATATGCAACCAATTTAGTTAACATATTTTACACCATATTTTCAAATAGTATTAGGGTAATAGGCTGTTTAATGTTGGTATTTTATATTAATCCTTTACTAAGTTCTATATGCGTGTTTTTCCTATTTTTTTATATTATATGGATTATTTTTATTGGTGAAAAAATTAAATCGCTGACTAATAAGACACAATTATCAAAAGAGAAAATAATACAGACTTCTGATAATATTCTTTACAATATCCTACCTATTCGGTTATATAATTTGTTTTCACATTCGTATCCTAAATATTATAAGTCTATTGAGGATAATGCTAATTTTGTAAAAAAAACTAGAAATTACACTAATTATATTTCCATCGTTTCAGCTATTATTATTTCAATTGCAACATTTGTTCCATTGTTTGTAGGGGTGGGTTTAATTAAAACATCTATTTTAACAGTAGGTGATTTAGTTGCTTTCAATGCTTATACAAATATGCTATTTAGCCCGATTACGCTTTTAATAGGTACTATATCTACAATAAAAACAACTAAAATATATGAAAACAGAATTATTAATTTGTTAGACTATTTAAAGCAATTTTATGTGGAGAAAAAAGGAAAAATAAAAAATAGTTTTACCAATAACTTTTCTCTAAAAGTACGTGGTGGGGAAATATGCGGAGGAGAAAAATTACTGATTAAAGATATTGATTTTACTTGTCATTCAGGAGATGTTGTTCAGATAGTAGGTGATAATGGATGTGGAAAAACTCTTTTCTTACAAACGCTTATGAGGATTGTTGATTTTAATGGAGATATCTTTTTGGGTGACAAATTAATATCAAATAGAGAAATAGAAGATATTAATGAAGACATAGTATATGTATCAAATGACTTAAAATTTGTAGAAGGTAGTTTTTCAGATAACATTTTTGGTGACATTTCTATTAATGAAATTTTGGATTTAGTTTGCTTGACCGAGCGTCTTTTGAAGGTAGGCGATATCAATTCTCTAGATATGGAGACGATTCAAAAAAATTTCAGTTCGGGAGAAATTCAAAAATTGCAAATTGCTAGAGCGTTAATGAAATCTCCTAAGGTGCTATTATTAGATGAGATGTTCTCGCATATTAGTCAAGGTGATTCTGATGTTATTTTGAATAGAATTCTAAGTAAATTCCCTCATACAATAGTAATAATTGTTGAGCATCATTATCATTCCGATTATGTTTCAATGGTTTATAAAATAAAGGATTTGCATTTAGTAAAAGAATTAATTTAGATTAAGTTTACTTCTACATGAATATATTTTTAACTAAGAATATCCTAGTCGACAAAAGTAAAACTAGTCAATATCAAAATAAACAACTCCTTTTATCAGCTACCGTATGTAGCTGATAAAAGGAGTTGTTTTTATAATCACTAGTAGGAAATTATTACGTACGTTCAAGTAGAATTAATTAAAGGATAGATAGTAGCAGCTAAGGATAGCAAACTAATTTACAATTTTTCCAGTATTTTACCAAATAATTCTTCTAACTTTCCTAAGTCTCCATAGACTGTTCCGTCCATATAAAGATTGTAAACCTCGTCATCTTGCTCTACACGTATTTGTGCAGAATAACCTTTTGATAGTGCTAAGGAACGAATAACTTCTCGTTGAGTTCGTCCATTCCCTTCTCGAAAGGGATGGAAATAATTAAGATTATCAAGAATTTTTGCTAATTGTTTAATAATTTTATTTTTTGAATTAGCAGTTTGATAATAGGTATGAATAAGATGGTTGATATAGTCTTGGGCAGTACTGAAAGATTGTATTGGCATAAAGGGATTCCCGCTTTTTGAGATATTCACCTCGCGATATTGTCCCGCCCAAGCATAGACATCTTGAAATAAATATTTATGAATGGCTAAAATATCACTAATAGAATAGACTTCAATGGTTTTCAAGCGCAAGTCTGCAAGCCTTCTAGTAACGAATAAGTGCTCATTCCGGTAGGCTTCTTTAATATTTGTAATATTTTGTTTGTTGATTAAGACTGTAGAATTTGGATAGGTATATTGGTGATTAGGGTCAATGTACTCATAGCCTTTGTATTGATTTTTAACCAATATTCAATTCCTTTCGTCTGTTGATAACATAAGCTTTTAAATCAATCACATCTTGAACAGTAGGTTCATAATTTTCAATCATTGATGACCCAATAGCATACCAGACGGTATCAAAATCTGAAAAGTTATCAAAGGGAATCCCTAAAATTGTTAATTCTTCTTTATTTACATCAAGAGTCATGGCACACCTCCTTGTATAAAGTTATCTTTATTATACCATAAAATCGGTATTTTCACCTAAAGGATAGAGACTGTTATTAAAGTATGAATTTATGATAAAATGGTTTTATTATAAAAAAGAAATAATGGGGGTGTAGCATGGAGCTATATATTACAGAAGCTTTAATAAAAGCAGGGATTGAGTTGGGAACTCTAACATTTAAAGGAACAACAACACTAGTGAATAGTAAAATTCAATCATTAAAGGAAGAACGTAATGCTGATAAATTACGAAATACTTATGATGAAATTGTAAATGAGTTACTTTCGGAACGAGAACAGGCAATCAGAATTGCTCAGGCATATAAAGAAGAATATGAAAAAGTACATATTGATGATAAAGATATTGAGTATTTGCACAACACTTTAGAACGGGTTATTTCTCTGCTATCTTCATTTACTAGTGTTGAAGATGGGAAAGAAGATTCAATGAAACAGTTAGTTGCTTTACTTAATAAGGATACTTTAAAGACTATGCAATTATTGGGATTTAATTACAAGGAGGCAATAGGAGAACCTCTAACGGAGGTTTGCTCAAATGCTATAAGAAATAAATTAGGAGGTCTATCATCTAAGAAAAACGTACGTAACAAAAAATAATTTAACCAATGGTGTGAACTTTTAGTATTTATCAGCTCAATTCTTTGTAATTTTGGGGTAAAATTCACACCATTCAGATGAAATTAGTTGAGATTAATTGAAATAACGCTTTCAGAAAAGCGTAGAAATGCTTGATATTAAAGGCTTTTGAAATTTAGTCAAACAAAAGTCGTTCAAACCAGGTCTTAAGAAAGCTCGTAAAGCTTCACAATTCTCAAAACGTTAATTAGTTACTGGACAGCAGAATACAAACGAAAACACTTTGCATCTTGCAAGGTGTTTTTTTCTATGAGAACTGGCGGTGCGCAATTAGGATAGCTCTAGCGACTTTAGTCGCATAGAGATATGCTATGCACAGTTGCCTCAAGAAAACAATGCTTCTTGGTCCACCCTGTTAGACAAGCTTCAAAACCAAGGAATCCAACAGGTTTCTCTTGTAGTTACAGATGGCTTTAAGGGGCTTGAGCAGATTATCAGTCAGGCTTACCCATTAGCTAAACAACAATGTTGCTTAATTCATATTAGTCGAAATCTAGCTAGTAAAGTGAAACGAGCAGATAGAGCGGTTATTCTGGGGCAATTTAAAATGATTTATCGTGCTGAAAATTTAGAAATGGCAGTACAAGCTTTAGAGGACTTTCTCGCCGAATGGAAACCAAAGTATAGGAAAGTCATGGAAAGTCTTGAGAAGACGGATAATCTTTTAACTTTTTATCAGTTTCCCTACCAGATTTGGCACAGCATGTATTCGACAAACCTCATTGAGTCTCTTAACAAAGAAATCAAACATCAAACGAAAAAGAAGGTTCTTTTTCCTAATGAGGAGGCTCTGGAACGTTACTTAGTTACGTTGTTTGAAGATTATAATTTCAAGCAAAGTCAACGAATCCATAAAGGGTTTGGTCAATGTTCTGATACACTTGAAAGCTTATTTGATTAACACTCCGTAACTCTACTTGAGTGTTTACACATAATTATTGACAGTATCAAAAAATAAAGTATATTGTTTTCATCATAATATAATTAGATATCAGTATAGAGAATTTTATCTATATATCAGATATCAGCAATTGCTTTTGCTGTCATTTTTCGCTACAATAGTTACAAGGAGGAAATAAACATGTTAAAAGAAGTATTAAACGTCGCAAAAGTTGCGAAAAAATCATCTCTCTTCTTAGGAGGGGTAGCATTTGGGACGCTTGGCTTGAAAGTCTTAGCAAGTAAAGAAGCTAAAAAAGCCTATTCTAAGGCCTTGGCTAAAGGTTACAAATTGAAAGATGGACTGGATGCATCTGTTTCTGTTGTAAAACAACACGGTGATGATGTTTTACAAGACGCTAAATATTTATACGAACAGGAAAAGAAAGAAGAACAATTAGATAGCCTGATAGGTGAATAATATGTCTTTTAAAGTGCTACACAGAGGATATCAACATATCCGATTGTCATCCTCGTTTTCACTGACCTTGGATATTCAAGCTTATCTTCGTTCCTTGGCTAGAGATGAAAAAGGGATCGACTCTATTCAGTTTTATATGGATCAGCAGCACTTTACTCTACGTATGAGAGAAGGCTTCTCTGTATTAGAAAATGCAGAGGCCTTTTTAAAAAGAATTGATAAGGGGAAAGTTTCGGACTTGATGACTCTTCCCATTCGTAGAGAAGAGAGTGCTTATTCAATTGTATCGGGTGCAGCGATTAAGCGTTGTCTGTTTCGAAGTTTTGTACCCTACCCTATTCGTTATATTTGGACTTGTTATCAGGCTTTGGGTTATGTCAAAGAAGCCTATCAAACTTTAGCGCGCAAGGAACTAACCATGGAAGTCTTGGACTGTTCGGCCATTTTGTTGTCCTTGTTTATGAACCAATCCAAGACAGCTAGCAACATCATGTTTATGCTTGATCTGGGTAATCATCTGGATCAGTGGTCTTTGAAAAAAACAGCAACAGATTTGGAACAAAGCCTTCTTGCTAAAGAAAGTGATGTTTTCTTAGTGCAGGGAGACATGGTCATCAGCATCAAGAGTTCTGATGTTCAAGTAGGTGATGTATTAGTTGTCTCCCAAGGGAATGAAATCTTGTTTGACGGCCAAGTGGTTTCAGGATTAGGCATGGTCAATGAGAGTTCCTTGACTGGAGAGAGCTTCCCTGTTGAAAAGAAAGAGGGAGATTCTGTATGTGCGAATACTGTTTTGGAAACAGGAGAGTTAAGAATTCGTGTGACTGATAATCAGATAAACAGTCGTATTTTGCAACTCATCAATCTGATGAAAAAATCTGAAGAGAGTAAGAAGACAAAACAACGTCATTTTATTAGGATGGCAGACAAGGTTGTAAAATATAACTTCTTAGGTGCTGGTTTGACTTATCTGTTAACAGGTTCGTTTTCAAAAGCCATTTCCTTTTTATTGGTGGATTTTTCATGTGCTCTAAAAATATCCACACCTGTAGCCTACCTTACGGCCATAAAGGAAGGTCTAAATCGAGAAATGGTTATTAAAGATGGTGATGTATTAGAAAAATATCTGGAAGTGGATACTTTCTTGTTTGATAAAACGGGTACCATCACGACGAGTTATCCTTTGGTTGAAAAGGTTCTTCCTTTCGGAGATTATACTGAGAAAGATATTTTAAGAATAAGTGCATGTTTGGAGGAACATATCTATCATCCTATTGCCAATGCAATTGTTAAACAAGCTGAAATTGAAGGCATTGAACACGAAGAAATGCATGGCAAGCTTCAGTATGTTGCAAGCAAAGGGATTAAATCGCAAATTGATGGTCAATCGGTTGTCATTGGAAATTATGTACTAATGCAAGACGAACAGGTAAGAATTAGTTCTGAGCAGCTGGCCTTGATTGAGCAATATAAGACTCATTACAATTTATTGTTTTTGGCTTATAAGAAAGAATTAATTGGGATGTTTTGTATCCACACTCCCTTGAGAAGCGAGGCGAAAGCTGCATTGAAAAAGCTAAAACGCCAAGGGAAAAAACTGATTCTGGCAACTGGTGATACGTTGGCTAGAACAGAAGAGTTGGTTAAAGATCTGCCATTTGACAACGTCTATACTGATTTAAAACCAGATGGTAAGTTTCAGTTGGTTCAGGAATTACAGAAAGCTGGCCGAACTATTTTGATGGTTGGAGACGGGTTAAACGACTCTGCTGCCTTGACGCTTGCAGATATTGGGGTTGTGATGAATGAAAGTGCTGATATTTCTAAGCAGATGAGTGATATTTTATTATTAGATAATCGTTTAGATTTCTTCGAGGAATTGAATTCTTTATCTGAATCGTTGCAGAAATTAATTCAAAGAAATATTCAAGAAACAGTTGTAATAAATGGAAGTTTAATTGGATTTGGGTTGTTAAATTGGTTAAGCCCATCTAATCTTTCGATATTGCACAATCTGACTACTTTAAGAATCGTCCTTCGTAGTCATTCTATTAAAAGTAGGTAAGAGACCGAGAAGCTGAGGTTATAAAAACTAAAAGGAGTTGTCTCATTTGAGAATAACGGCTCTTTGTCAACTGTAGTGGGTTGATGGAAAATTATACCCTGGAGAGGACCAAATTGGTTCTCTCCTTTTTGATGTTCAATGCAATGAGGATTCTAGTTTTGAAGTTTTAAAGTTCCGGAAGCCAAAAGCATTTCGTTTGATGATCTTGATGAGGTTATTAGTAGCTTCTAGTTTTGCGTTTGAGTAGGGCGGTTCTAGTGCATTTATGATCTTGCCCTTATCTTTCAAAAAGGTCTTAAAAACAGTTTGAAAAATAGGATTTACACAAGAAATTGTTTCTTCAATAAGCTCAAAGAGATGGTCAGCTTGTTTCTCTTGAAAATGAAAGAGTAATAGTTGATAGAGGTCATAGTGCTCTCTAAGTTCTTGAGAGTATGCAAGAAGGTTTTCGAGAATCTCTTTATTGGTCAAGTGTGAGCGAAAAGTTGGGAGATAAAAACGTTTATCACTGAGTTTACGGCTCTCCTGTTGAATGAGTTTCCAGTAACGTTTTAGTGCCTTATGTTTGTGTGATTTCCGATGGGATCGCAACACCTTGGGCGGTTTGCAGATGCAAAATTGGAAAACCAAGCATACGGTAGTGGATGGTCAACGTCTGTACTTTGACGGGACTGGAGCACAACTGTTCGGTAACTGGATTAAGTGGTTTCTTCTAACCATCATCACGTTTGGAATCTATGGCTTCTGGTTGCAAATAAAAATGGAGCAATGGATTGTCAAACACACTCATCATGTTTAATCATTAAACTGCGTCTTCTTTTATAGGAGATACCGTTCTTCCTTCTTTGAATAAGGAATCTAAAATTTCTGGCTTTCTCTATCTGTTCAATTGATAGATTTCTTCAGAAAAAGGCTGTAAAATTTTTGATATAATGTTAAGGATGGACTGATGGCTACTTAAAGGAAAATTTTCAAAAGAATAATAGGTGAGAATTTAAAGTATGTAAGATTGGACAGAAGTCTCTCTACCATCATCCAGGCAGAAACAAAATTATATGAAATAAAAGGAGTAACCGATGACCGGAAACTATTCAACACGGGAATACCGTGAGAAATTATATGATGATCTTCATGTTTGATTAAGAGATACAGTGATTTTGATGTGTGCGATTTTTATTGCCTCTATAGGTCTAAATATGAATTCAACAGCTGTCATTATTGGAGCCATGCTGATTTCCCCTCTTATGACACCGATTGTTGGACTCGGATTTGGTTTAGCTATTTTTGATACGCGTTTAATCAAGCAATCTCTAGAGGTTTGATTTACTCAAGTATTGGTCAGCTTGCTTGTATCGACTCTGTATTTTTGGATTTCTCCCTTATCTTATGCAAGTAGCGAGTTGATTGCACGAACCTCTCCAACCATTTGGGATGTTCTCATTGCTATTGCTGGTGGGATAGCAGGTGTCATTGGTTCAAGAAAAAAAGAAGCAAACAATATCGTGCCAGGAGTAGCCATTGCAACAGCTTTGATGCTACCTATCTGTACTGCAGGCTATGGTTTAGCTAATAGAAATGTACGATTTTTATTTGGGGCTCTCTATCTTTTCTTGATTAACTGTGTCTTTATCATGCTAACCAACATTGTTGGAACAAGAATTTTGATGAGAAAATCTCCTTTAAGTTCATTTAAAGAGCTAAACATTAAAATGAAAATTGGCTTGATATCCTTGATTGTATTATTGGTTCTTACAGCCAGTTATTCAGCAGTCACTCTGACGATAGATCAAGCGCGAAAAGAAGGGATCAAACAGTTTGTAGGAAAAGAGTTCGCCAATCATACGGTCATTAATCAAGTCTACAAGTCAAGGAATAATGAATTGGTCTTGACGGTTGTTGGAGATCCAATTTCAGAAGAAGAATTAGAAACCATTCGCCAAAAACAAGCCTCTTACGGTATTCAATCTGTTCAATTGAAAGTCAATCAAGTCCATAATTCGACAAAATTAGATAGTGAGACGACCAAGGAATTTTACGAAAACATTGACAAGTATATCGATCAAAAACTCTCTGAAAAAGATTCACAAAACGATCTCGTAAAAGAAAATGAAGCAGACAAGGATTGAGGACGATGAACTGAATAGGTTTTTATGCCGTGTTTTTCTTGTTTGTTCTTCTTTCTTACCTATAACGAAATAAAATTGATGAATACGAGATTTTTCTTTAGATGAAAGAAAGTACATAGAAGTAAGGGGTAGTATAAATGAGTAAAGTATTTTACTGAAAATTCAATTTATAAAAAAACAACCAGAAAGAAAATATTAATTTTGCGGTTTTTCTTTCTGGTTGTTTTCTGATAACGGAGGTTTGCTCAAATGCTATAAGAAATAAATTAGGAGGTCTATCATCTAAAAAAATGTATGTAACAAAAAATAATTTAACTAATGGTGTGAACTTTTTAGTATTTATCAGCTCAATTCGTGTATTTTTAGGATAAAGTTCACACTATTTAAATGAAATATTATTCAAATTAGATGATTGTTCTTTCTGAAAACGTGGGAAAACATTGATTTTAAGCCCATCTTGAAACTTATTCAAATAGAAATGTTTCCAACTAGGTCTTAAGAAAGCTCGTAAAGCTTCACAATTTAGTAAACGTTAAAACTTATTTACATTTATTGAAAGCATTTCGTATCCAAAATACGGGATGCTTTTTCTGTCTAGCTTAATTTTATAAATTGGATTTTACCTTGACAATTCAAGCTAGAGGAATAATTCTTATTACTACATGAGTAGTGTAAAGTATGCCAGATTAACTCAAAAAGCATACATTTTGTAATTAGATACCAAAGTGACTTTTTTTATGTAATTATTTGAAGGTTGAGTTACTCGTTATTGACTCGATTATTGGACTCGCATTGTTTTACTTTTACTTCCCAATATAAATAGAAATATTTTAAATATTTTGGTAGAATAAAAAAAAAGGAGGTATATTATGACGCAACGTATAAAAGTAAATAATAAAGTTTTATCAGCATATATTCATAATTCTAATACTCCTATTGAATTAATACGTAAAAGATTGCCTAATATAGATAAATTTTTATCTGGAGAACTAGATCCGACATTTAATCAATTATCAATACTTTCAAAACTTATTAATGTTCCTACTGGATTGTTAGTACTCAAAGAAAGAATTACTCCTATTAGTTTAAATATTGATTTTAGAACTTTAAATTCACAATATTTATCTGACATTAGTCCGGAATTAAAAGCTACAATTCTTGAAATGCAAGAAAAACAAGACTTTTTGAGAGATACAGTTGAGAATGAATGTTATTTCGTTGGTATGTTTGATTTTGATAGTAAACATGAAGAAGTAATAGAAAAAGCACGAACTCTTCTGGGAGCTGAGATTACAAAAAATCGATTTAACCATTATAGAAAAGTGTTAGGTAATTTAGGAATATATATTTTTTTAAATGGTAAGTATAAAGATAACACTCATCGTCCATTAAATATTAAAGAATTTAGGGGCTTTGTTCTGTCTGATAAAAAAGCGCCTATTATTTTTATCAATCAGTTAGATTCTAAAGCAGGTCAATTATTCACGCTAATACATGAATTTATTCATGTATTGTATGGTGATAGTGACTTATTAGAAAGCGAAGAGTTGAGTAAACGAAATAAAAAAGAGGCGATAATAAATTCAGTAACAGTTGAAATTTTAGCTCCAAAATCTTTAATTATAGATTTATTTGATGAAGAGAAAAATATAAAAGATAATTTAGAAATCATTTCAAAGAAAACTGAGGTTAGTAAGTTTGTTGCTCTAAGGCGTTTATATGATTTATCAATGATTTCAAAAGATACTTATCAATCTATAAATTATGAATTAGAGGAAGAATTTAAGCAAATACAAAAACTCAGAAAACCTTTCAACGGTGGGAATTATAGTAATAATCTTAGATTCAGAATCGACAATAACTTCTTTAAATATGTGAATAATGCTGTCCAACAAAATAAGATTACATATACAGATGCTTTTAATATTGTTGGAGTCGGTTATAAAGGATATAAGATATTGAGTAAGGGAGAGGGATAAATGTATTTATTAGATTCAAATATATACATCAACTTTTATGATAGATATTATCGTAATGAATTTTTCCCAACTTTCTGGCTTAATTTTGTGAGTATTTTGAATTCAAATGTAAAAATTCCTGATATAGTGGTTTCAGAGAATTATCAAGATCCATGGTTTAGGGACTGGTTAGTGATAAATACGAAAAAGATTTAATAGACCATAAATCTTATGCTAGAGAGTGGAGTGAAGTAATTCAATATATTCAAGATAGTCCTTTATATAAAGATACTGCTCTCTTATCGGAAAAAGGTTGGGCAAATGAAAAAATTGCAGATCCCTGGTTGATTGCTATTGCTAAAAGAGAGAATTATACAATCGTAACTGATGAAGTTAAAAATATTAATCTCAGTGATAAGAATCCTAGTAAAAATGCTAAAATTCCAGATGTATGTGAAAAATTTAAGATTAGATGTATTTCTATGAATCAATTTTTTGCAGAAATTGGACTATCTATCTGATGCTGATCTAGTTGAATTATAGTAGTATGGAATCTTTGACATGAATATATTAGAGGTCGAGAGTTATTGAAATAGGCTCATTGTCAACTGTAGTGGGTTGATAAAAAGTTACAATCTGGAGAGGACTAAATTGGTTTTCTCCTTTTTAATGTTCAAAGTGATGAGAATTATAGTTTCTATAACCGTCAATTTCTTGTAAACCCTTTCATTTTTTTGTATAATATATTTGAAAAAGGGTGACATAAAGTAGTAATAATAAAAAAATTATAAAGGAGGTTGCAGTCATGAAAAAAATGTCTGTAAAAGAACAACAGACTGTCGTTGGTGGAGCAGTTTGGGTTTGTCTGATGACCATGAGAGAAGATATAGAGGTCATAAAACAATCGTTCGTGCATAATCTTTAGGTCACTTGATTATTTTCAAGTGGCTTTTTTCTTAAAAAGTGGATATTAGGGGTTGCTATAGTATTACTAGTGAAAATATGATTTTGAGGAAAACTTATGAAAAATTATTTTAGAGGAGTAATGCAACATGATGCTCAAGACTGTGGTGCAGCATGCTTAACCTCCATTATACATTTTTGGGGGAATAATGCTCCTATGTCTTTGATAAGGGAAAAAATGAAAGTTGACAAATCGGGCTCTAACTTTTATACAATTGGGATAGTAGGGGAGCAATTTGGGTTAACTTCAACAGCCTTAAATGGTACACTTGATGAGTTATTAGAAGAATTAAAAAATAATAGATTACAGCTTCCTTTTATTGCACATTTTTTAAATAATCATTCAAAAGGGCATTTTGTTGTGGTTTATAAATATAGCAATTCAAAAATAACTATATTTGATCCTGGTGAGGGCAAACAAGTATTAACTTTTGAACAATTTAATAAGAAGTGGTCAGGTTCAATTTTAACTTTTTCAAAAAATGATTCTTGGGAGGATAATAATCAGTTTAATAAAAATTATATTAAACTTATAAATGTCATAGCCTCAGAGAGGAAAAAATTTTTTTACACAATTTTATATTCTTTAGGAATATCATTAATTTCAATAGCTGGAGCTTTCTTTTATAAAAATGTTATAGATAATATGATACTAAATAATGGAAAGTCAAATACTTTTGACGGAATTTTAGGTCAAATTATCTCAAGAATCGATTTATTATTATTGGTTCTTGTCATACTCTATTTTTGTCAGTTAATAATTAGCCTATTAAATGGTTTTGTATTAGCAAAAATGGCCGAAAGAATCAATAATAACTTGATGTTACTTTTCTTCAGTAATATGATTGGCTTACCGCTAGAGTTTATAGATAGAACTGATTCAGGAAGTATATTATCGAGGTTTCATAATATTACTGAAATTCAAAATCAAGGAATTAATATGATTTTGTCAATGGTTTTAGACACTATATTAGCAATAGTAGGGGCAATCATCTTGTGCTCTATTAGTCCAATTTTATTTATGTCGGTAGTTGTAATATTAGTTATTTATGTATTTATTACAATTATCTTTATTTCACCATTGAAAAATGTTAATCGAAATGTACAAAAAGAGCACTCTGATTTATTAACAATAATTAATGAAGTATTATCTGGAATTGGAACTATAAAATTACAACAGGGAGAAGGAAGATTCATTCATAAATTTCATGATACAACTCTAGAACTTTCTAAAGGTCTTTTTAAAATTTTAAGTTTAAAAAATATTTTAAACTCTTTGGTTGTATTAGTGGAGTCAATAGGTACATTAATAATTATTTGGATAGGTAGCAAATTAGTTATATCTGATACTATCTCATTAGGCGAATTAGTAGCTTTTGAATCACTAACTACTTTTTTTATCATACCTGTAAAAAATATTATTAAATCATTTGGAGAATTTCAAAATACATTAGTTTCTATTGGAAGAGTTACTGATATTTTAGAAATCGAGAAGGAATATTCAGACAGTAAATCTAATAAAAGTTTTACTAAACAGATAAAAACAGTCCAGCTAAAGAATGTAGATTATCAATATAATTTAGTTAATAAAAGTCTCGATAACATTGATATTACAATAAATACAGGTTCAATTATTGGAATAACTGGAACAAATGGTTCTGGGAAAACTACACTATTGAAAATGATAGGTACTCTCATTAATCCAAAGAAGGGAGAGATCATTTATGAGGGGACAAAGCTTTCAAAAGATCGATTACCTGATATAAGAAGTAAGTTAGCATACGTTAGTCAGGATCCCTATGTATTTGAAGGGACACTGAGAGATAATTTAACTTTGGGAAATTCAATGATTGTAGATGAAGAAATCAATAGGATTTGTATCGAATTTGGTTTATTTGAACTTACATCAGAGGGAAATGGGCTAGGGCTATTTCTTCTAGAAAATGGAGAGAACTTATCTGGTGGTCAAAAACAAAAAGTTGGTTTAGCTAGAGCTATACTAAGTAATCCTGAAATTTTATTATTAGATGAGGCGACAAGTAGTTTGGATAAAGAATCCGAGAAAAAAGTTTTTGAATATTTAAATTCAATTAAAAAAAATATGATAATAATAAGTATTTTTCATGAAGATAGCTTCATGAAATTTGTAGATAGATTTATTGTTATGGATAAAGGAAGAATCATTTATGATGGATTTCCCTTAGATAAGTAAATAAATAGTATGTTTGAATATAAACGTTGTTAACTAGAAGGGAAGACGAAATGGCACTATTACAAATTATTGGTCTAAATAAATCGTATAACAAAAAGAAAGTAATTGAAGATTTGTCATTTGAGTTGCAGAGTGGCGAAATAATGGGACTCATTGGACAAAATGGTTCTGGGAAAACTACAATATTCAAGACGATTTTAGGTTTAGTAAAAAAAGAATCTGGTGAAATTAAAATCAATGGGAAACTAATTGAAGGGAAATCAAAGGGCTATTTGAATACTATTGGTACGATTATTGAATATCCTACATTTTATGAATCTTTAACAGCTAGACAGAATTTAATGCTTATTTCTAGTCTTTATGATGAAGTAAACTTATCAAAAGAAGATCTTTTAAACTATCTGCATTTAGTTGGTTTAGACAATAGTGTGGATTGTAAAGTATCTAGTTTTTCATTAGGTATGAAACAACGTTTGGGGCTTGCTCAAGCCTTAATCCATCAGCCAACTATCTTATTATTAGATGAACCATTCAATGGATTAGATCCCATAGGAATGAAAGAGTTTAGAGACTTGCTCATTGAATTGTCTAAAAAAGGAGTTGGGATTGTAATTTCGAGTCATTCATTGGAAGAATTAAGTAAGTTAGTAGATACAGTTACAATTATCAATCAAGGGAAAGTAATTTTCCAAGGGAAAAAGACAGAATTTTTATCACTTGGATCTATAAAGAACGTTTGGTTGTTGAAAACTGATAACTTAGAACTTACAAAGTCTATCTTAAATAACTTAAACATTGTTTTTTCTGAGAGAATAGAGCAACTTGAGTTATCTTTAGATATAGAATCAATGAAAGAGGTAAAGGAGAAATTACTCACAGAGTTATTACGTCAGGATATCTCCATCATAAATTTTTCTGAGAAACAAAATAATTTTGAAGATATTTTTATCAAAATGCAGAGAGATATGGAGGTTTGATATGCTTAAATTAATAAAGATTGAGTTGTTCAAATTATTTGCTGGGAAAAAGATTTTCTATGTTTTTGGAGGGTTTGTTTGTGTCATTTCTCTATTGATACTGTATCTAAGAATGGTTGCACCAGAATCTTCATTTGGAAATGTTTTTAAAACCTCCAGCGATACATTTTCGATATTTGCTTTGATAGTCGGAGTTACAGTAGCATTAGTACCGTTTTATCAAGAAATTCAGCAAAAAACAATTAAATCATTGTTAGTCACACCGGTTAAACGAGTAGAAATTTTGTTTTCAAAATTGTTAGCATCTATTTTTACCTCATTCTTAATTTTAATTGTTTTAAGTTTAACATCTTTTATAGCGACAACATTACTATTTGGATTTTTTAAAGTTGGAGCTTACTCTTCATCTGCAGATAATATGTTTACTTTTACAGCTGGATTAATTCAAATTATTACAACGTTTCTTACAACTATTTTTTATAGTACTACAATTATTTGTTTATTTTTGATAACAAATTCTTTATCGAGTACCCTAGTTGGAGTTGTTTTGTTAAGAGGTTTAGGAGAACTGATTTCAAGAAGTTTATTAGACAAAAATAACTTATTATTATCTTTTAGCCCATTAGGAGTATTGAATATTTTAAACCCTGTTTCAAGGAATATTTCGATAATTAGCTACACCATTCAACTACTTTTAACTGTTATTTATTCAATAGTAATTTTTTACATTGACACTAAACTATTTGAAAACAAAGAATTCTAAATCTATAAAAAGTACAAAACAGTAACAATTCAAATGGTGTGAACTTTTTGGTGAAATCTAGCTCAATTCGTTTATTTTTAGGGTAAAATTCACACCATTCAATTGAAAGTTATTTAAATTAGATGAAATATTTCTTTCTTAAAAACATGTGGAAACATTGATATTAAGCATATATTGAAATTCATTCAAATACGAGGTGTTCAAACCAGGTCTTAAGAAAGCTCGTAAAGCTTCACAATTCTCAAAACGTTAATCAATACGATTATATCAAGGTTTCAAGACATTCAAGAGAACTATCTTGGGTGTCTTTTTTGGCTAAAAAACAAGAGATTCCCCGAAATTTCCCTGAGCCATTTTTTGAGATTTCTAAAAGCAATCTCACCGACTGTTTGATTAACTGTGTCAGTTGTGTTTACATATGTTTTAGTAACTTGTTTATCACTATGGGTAAGTGCTTCTGAAATCTTCTCTAAGGATATATCAGCACGTCTTGCTAGAGTAGCACCAGTAGTCTTAATTTGTGTGGGGAAGCTGGTGAAAGCCCAAGATATCGTCTTCGTATAGAGTTCATTCTATGATTTAGTAGTCTATATGAAGAGGAACATTAACCCCATTTGATCTATTGTTGTATGTAAAGAGAAATTGTTTTTCACTCTGCTTAATTCCGAATAGTTTTAGTTGCCGTCTTTGTTCTTTTTTCCATTCGTTTAGAATATCCATAAGTTCTTTTGGTGCTCTAAACAAGGTTATTTTGTTACCTTTTGTAGATTTTAATTTTCCAAAACGATCTAATGCTTGTTCAATTAAAATTTATATGTTTCCATTGGAGAGCATAGGACTCAGATTTTCTATCTGATAAGAAGAACGTAGTATAGAATAAAGCATACTTATTAAACTAGCTCTTACAAAATCTCCAATTTTTCTCCCAAAAATAAGCTACTTTCTTAAGTAGTCTAGATTGTCCAAGTGCTTTTAAATCAACAAAGTAATCCTAACTAAAATATCAAATTCTCGGCTGCTAGTATAGTTGAAAAGACAAGGCTTAGAAACTTTGTCTTTTCTTTTCAATATCTGAGCTTAAGGTTACTAAAAATTTCTAGTTTCTTTTTTTGATGGTAATTTTAGGTAACGAAAAAGAGAAGAGGTTCTATCCTTCTTCTCTCTAAAACTCACTAACCAATACTAATTTTTAGTTCTTGCTTAAGAGCTACAGCTAATTTGCTCATAGTTTCAATACTAGTGTTATGTCCTCTTTCAATACGAGCGATAGTTGATTGAGGAACATGGGATAGTTCTGAAAGTTGGCGTTGTGTTAGACCGGCTTTTGAACGGGCATTAGCAACAGCTAACGCACTTTCTAAAATGACTTTTTCAGCTTGGTAGCCCTCATTAAAAGAATTATCACTAAGTTGTTCATTTAAGAAATCATTGAATTTAATTGTTTCCATTTTTCTGTTCCCCTTCAAATTCTTTTTTGATGAGTTGTGCCTTTTTAATTTCATTAATTGGTGTTTTTTGGGACTTTTTGGTAAAACCATGAGTAATAATATGTCTATTATCCACAGCATGAAAGTAGAGAGCACGTTGAATATTAGATGATACTTTGGAACGAATTTCAAAAATATCACTATTTAATTTCTTTACCCATTCCATATGCTGGGCAGTTAATAGTCCATGTTCTTGTATCATGCTAATAGTTGCCAGTAGTTTTTCTTTATCTTTTTGTGGTAAGGATTTATAAAACTCTACAAATTCATTATGACCATTTGGTCTTGTATAGAACTCAAATATTGGCTTTTTCATTGTATCTCCATGATAGCATATATTGTTCAAAAAGACAACTGATATTTCCTCAACCATTTAAAATAAACTTGATAGTTTATTTGTCAATGCAACTTGTTTGCTTGGATGTAAGTGTGAGCAAGTGTCAATTGTAGTTGTTATAAATGCATGTCCGAGACGTTCTTTCACAACTCCAATTATTTTTAAGACAGGCTGATAAGATTAAGGAAATTGCAAATGATGTTAATTTTATATTGGAACATAAGAACATATTAGATAAAGGTTCTTGATTTGAAAAAATTAAATAAAAACAAAGCTTAAAATAATTTGCTAAGCTTTGTTTTTTTTAGGTTAAGTATGTTTAATAAACAGAATATGTAATATTTTGAAATGAACATATTTTTTGGCTTTTCAGCATATAGTTTTATATACTGAAAATGGGTTTACTATTAAACCGGATATCCATAAAAAAGATAGTAAAAAAGTATCTTTCTACGAGTTAGAAGAATACCATAAATTAACTAAATTAATTATAACAGAAGAAAAAGGTGTTTTATTATGAAACTCACTTATGAGGACAAAATCCAAAACTATCGGCTTAAAGCGACTGTCAGAAAAATATGGGGTTAAACTTTTAAATCTTACATACCTAATTCGATTCATTGATTGCTAAGGATTAGAAGCTGTCAAAAAAGGAAAAAACCGTTATTGCTCTCCTACCTTTCCTCTGCCAAACGCTATGGAGCTCTCAAAATCCATAATAGCTGTATTGAGTCGTTTCATACCACGATCAAAAGAGAGTGTATCTAAGAAATATTTAGGGGAAATTATATCAACTAATACCGACCAGAATAGGAATATTTAAATATTCCTTCTTTTCGATCGTCATTACTAGATTCTAAAGAAAGAAAACGTTTTAATAAATTTTCGAAAAACTATAGCATAAATTTAATTTATTTGCTATAATGTGGCCATAAGGTTGTATGAAAAGGAATAACAAGGGATGGCAATAGCGATTTTGCAGACAATTTTTGGCCAGACGGGCAGATTTATGGTTCTGTTTTTTCGTGATGTAAGAAGTTGTAGTCGGCAAGAATATGTACGTGATGGATAGATATGTATTCTTGTCGATTTTTGTATACATTTTTTCAAAAAAATAAAAAACAAAAAATTATAAGGAGTAATGAAATGAAAAAGAGAAGAGGACAATTTTTCAAAAGTGCAATTTCGTTTTTGGTTGTATTTTTGATGGTAATAGTAAGTATCATTTACCCATCTTCAAAAATTAAAGCAGATGGATTTCCTAATGATGCTACGGGAGTATCGCCAAATGGTAAATATTACTCGGCAGGGAGAGAAAACCGTTTAGGAATGGTTACATCAGATGAATTGCATACAGCTACAGAACTATTCGGTTTTTGTATGGCAAATAGCAAGAAATATCCAGGATATGATTCAAAAAAGGATGAGTATTTTGGGGTGTATGAACAAATCTTAAACCTCAATAAAGAAAGCTTTAATAAGCTTGTTAGAGATAATCATACGTATGGTAACATTCCTACAAGTCCAGAGGAACTTTGGGATAAAGTATCTAAACTGATTTATATTTATTTGAAAGACCCTACAAATGTTATCGGACAAGCTGGTTGGACGAATCCACAGGATGCAATGTATGAATTTTATACTGTTGTACAAAATGAAATATGGCGTTATACAGATGGACAAAAGGTGGATAAAGATACTAATTCATATTTGTATTATAAATATTCAAAACAAGGTCAAAAAGCAGTGTACTTACTGCGTGACGCTGTGAATAGCATCAGTATACCTAGTAATTTTGAACTTCGTGGCTATAAACCTGAATGGGTTCAAGGTCAAAAAGGATACCAAGCTATTGTAACTGGTAGATTGAAAGTAGATCAACCTGTCGGGGAAATAAAGACTACAGTAACAGCAGGTGGAAAAACCTCAAGTGAAAACGACATTGCTACATTGAAGGCGCAAGACGTTATAGGTGGGGTTGAAGTCTCTGATAAGATAACATATAGTGGTCTTTATCCAAATACAGAATATGATGTTATAGGTGAAATTTACGAAGTAAAAGATGGAGAACTTGTTAATCCAGGACGACCGGTTTCTGTAGTCAATAGTGGTGACGATTTAAAAACAGATGCAACAGGAAAAGGGAAATGGACATTAAACTTTGGAAAGCTTGATTTAGAAGCAGGAAAATCCTATGTGGTCTTTGAAAAAGTTGTTTCATTAAAAAACGTGATAGATACAGATGGAGATGGAAAACCGGATAAAAAACAAGAACTATCGCATAATGATCCAAAAGATAAATCGCAAACATTTACAATTTTACCTAAGGAAATAGTTGAACAAGATGTTGTCTTCAGTAAGGTGAATGTGGCTGGTGAAGAAATCGCTGGTGCGAAGATCCAACTGAAGGATGCGCAAGGTCAAGTCGTTCATTCCTGGACTTCTAAAGCAGGTCAAAGTGAAACAATCAAACTGAAAGC